>CALJKH010000174.1 GCA_937973575.1 uncultured Solirubrobacterales bacterium
GCTCAAACTCGCAGCTTCGTGCACTTGCCGAGGTTTACGGTTGCGCCGACTCCCACCAGAAGTTCCAAGCTGACTTTGCAGCAGCTTGGGCGAAGGTGATGGAGTTGGACCGCTTCGATCTGGCGTAGGTCAGCCGGCGGACACAGGCTTTGCCACAACGAGCGCGAAGCGCTCTGCAGCATCTAACAGCGTCGCGTCGGCCATAAGGCCGGCGGACGCTAGGTCCGCCGCGATTCTCTCCGGCGTGAACTTCGCGCTTGTCTCAGTCAACAGCTCCTCACCTTCGGCGAAGGTGACAGTCAGGTCAAGCTCGCTCAAGGTTGCCTCAACCGGGCGCTTTGCGCGCAGCCGCATCTCAATCCATTCATCGGTGTCGTTCCACACTGCGACGTGTTCAAAATCAGCCGGGTTGAAGTTGCCACCCAGTTCACGGTTGATCACCTCAAGGACGTTCAGGTTGAACCGCGCTGTCACACCTTGCGCGTCGTCATATGCGGCGACGAGAACCTCAGGGTCCTTAACTAGGTCAAAGCCCAGCAGTAGGCGGCCGTGAGGGCCAGCGAGCTTGGCCATTGCGGCAAGCAGCGCGCGCCGCGGCTCTGGCGCAAAGTTGCCAAGCGTCCCGCCCAGCAGCGCAACGGTGCGGGCGTTGGCCTCGGGGATCTCGCCCAGGTGGCGAGTCATGTCAGCCACATGGCCTGCGACTGCAAGCTCAGGGTGTAGAGCTTTGATCTGCCCAAGGCTCTCCTTAAGCGCAGTCTGCGACACCTCAACTGCCGTGTAGGCACTAAGCGTGCCGGCGGCAAGCATTGGCTCAATCAGCAGCAGTGCCTTTTCAGCAGCACCAGAGCCAAGCTCTACAAGTTCAGGCGCAGTGCACAGCGCTGCGATCTCAGCCCCGCGACCGATGAGGATTTCCCGTTCGGCGCGTGTGGGGTAGTACTCGGGCAGGTCTGTGATCTGCTCAAACAGGTCGGATCCAACAGCGTCGTAGAAGTGCTTTGGCGGCAGTATCTTTGGAGTTGCTGACAGGCCAGCCTTGGCATCAGCCGGCAGTGAGCGCTCCCCCGGCGGGAGGTGAAGGGTGATTGGCACCCCAGTTGGTTGTTCTGCTTCCAGCATGTTGAAAGGGTCGCGCTTCGGGCGGTTACTCGGAGGCTGCGAGCCTTACTCCCGCAAAGATCTGGCGCCTAACGGGTAAGTCCCAGTTACGGAATGTGGGTGTTGCCACGCGCGCACGCGTAGCCCATGACCCGCCGCGCAGCACCCGGTGCTCCGGGCCAAAGTGGGGCTCTGAATACTCGCGGTAGGGGTGCCACTGGAAGCCCGGGTAGGCGGTGAACTGGCTTGCCGTCCACTCCCAAACATCGCCCAGCATCGCCAATGGGCCTTCGCCTGCCTCGTGTATCCGGCGGGTGCCGCGGGCAAGGGTGTCCAAGTTTGGCGTGTGCCCCGGGGCAGCCTCTGACTCTGCTGCGTGGACGGCGGCGAACTCCCACTCAGCCTCAGTTGGAAGCCGCACACCGTGGAAGGCAGCAAACGCCTCAGCCTCATAAGCGCAGATATGTGCAACTGGCCGCAGCGGGTCAAGCTTGTGTGCCTCACCAGCTCGCCATTCAAGGAAGTCAGAACCGTCCGCTACCCAGCCGCCCGGGTGTTTGGCGCCCGGCTCTTCTAGCCAGTTGAGTCCGTCAGGACTCCATAGGTCACTGCGGGAGTAACCACCTGCGTCCATGAACTCAAGCCAGTCGCGGTTCAGCGCCGGTGTTTTGGCAATCGCGAACGGGGCGACCGTCACTGAGTGCCTGGGGCGCTCGTTGTCGTAAGCAAAGCCGTCAGGGCCTGCGCCCATCTCAAACTCGCCGCCCGGCACGGGCAGCATGTCGAGTGCTCCAATAGCTGCCTCATCCGGGTGGGGTTCGGCCACCTCAGGGTGGGGAAGATCTGGAGTCCAATTGACCCGGGCGAGTTGCACCGTTTGGAGGATCGTCTCAGCGTGTTGGTGTTCGTGCCGCACGACAAGGTCGACTATCTCGGGTGAGGGTGGTGTTGGCCCGGCAAGTGCTTCCAGCGTGCGGGCGCGTACTTGGGCGAGGTATTCAAAGGCGCCATCAGACCGCAGCCATGGCAGGTGGGGGCGCTCTGACCTTGGTGATGCGACAGCGTCATAAGTCTCACCAAGGTCGTCATGGAGTTGGGCAATGCCTGTCGGGTGATGCACCAGCCAAAGGTCTTCAAAGGCGGCGATGTGGCCCAAGTCCCACGCGACCGGTGACATCACAGGGTCGAGGACGCGGTCAAGGTCAGCCTGCTCAAGCCCACCGACGATCTGCAAGGTGCGCTCGCGTGCTTCAGCAAGCAACGCGACAGGGTCGTCGGCAACCAGTGGCTCGTTGGTCACTGTGCTCATTCACTTCTAAAAGTACCGTAAGTAGGAGAGTTCTTTGTGCCCGTTTTCTAACCGTTTCCTGCCAGTCGGGTTACTTTGGACGTCATGGGGATCAGGGAACTGCGCAGCTTCCGCCCACGGGCCTGCCAAGCCATTCCATTTGCAGTGGTGGTGGCGTTAGGGGTCTCTGCGTGCGGGTCGAGCGCGAGCTCCTCCTCCAGCACGACCTCGATGCTGCCCAGCACCTTGACGACCACACAGTCGGGCGCTGCCACTAGCCCACGCACTGTTGCCACGGCAGCCGACCCGGGTGGGGCGTTGGCCTTTATCCCAAGCGCGCTCTCAGTTACCGCAGGGCAAGACGTGGTCAGCCTCACAAACAACAGCTCAGTTCCGCACGGCATGACGATTGTTAACTCAAGTGGTGCGACCGTCGGCGCAGTTCCAGTCTTCACCGGTGGGAAGCGAACTCTCCTAGTCCAGCTGAAGGCCGGTAATTACACCTTCTACTGTCCAGTGCCCGGCCACAAGCAGGCCGGCATGGTTGGGACGCTGACTGTTAAGTGATTGCGGTTCGGCTGAACCGTTGTCCGGGTGGGGATGACTTAAAGGTAACGGTCCCCTAATCGGGTGGCCGTCATTGACTCAGGCCGCGACTAGGGCCTTCTCTGGTGCTTTTGCACGCCTGAAGGTCAAGCCCACTAGCACTATGAAGGCTGTTAT
>CALJKH010000175.1 GCA_937973575.1 uncultured Solirubrobacterales bacterium
TCCGCCCTGCAGTGAGAGCGGGAAAGTCGAGGTGCGGGATTCGCTGGGTCTCCCGGTCAAGGATCTCCATATCCGGGTGGGCTTCACGGAAGCGCGTGGTGAACTCGTCCAAGACACGGAGAGACCATGAGTCCTGCTCCCTCTGGGAGACGCTAACGCGAAGTAAGTGATTCATGGCCGGAGCCTAGCAGCCCGGTCAGGAAGCTTCGACGTACTTGACGATTCGGTTCGTCAGGTTCGTCAGAGCCTGCGCTGGCTCAATGCCGCCAATCGGACGATCGGCAAGCATTTCCTTCAGCTGGTCGCCGAGCTTCTCGTTCTTGCTGGCGACTAGCCGGGTGGCTACCTCAGATGCCCTGCGGACGATGTGTGGCTCAACAGTCCAGAGGCTCTCAAACCTGCGCTCGGAGTCACGGGGGCCTCCCCGCCCGTCCTCACCAGGAACTTCCCAAGCCAAAAGGGTCGCGCAGTAGCCAGGTGAATCGATGATCACGCACCACTCGTTACCGAGTGCGTCCTTCTGCTCGATCGGGATCTCCATTGGCTTGCCCGGGCCATTGTCTGTGACCTTGTCAAAGTCGGCGAACACAACGGTCGCATCGGAGCGGCGGGCAATCTGCTTGTAGCGCTGCTCAACCGGCCGGTAGAAGCCCTCATGCTGGAAAGCGCCGAAACAGATTGGACTTGCCCCCTGTGCGATGGCCTCATGCTCCATGGCGCGCGAAAGCGCGTGAAGGGTGCTCTTACGCAGGATCTGAGGCTGCGGGGCGCCGTCAGCTGTTGCTACAGCTGCATAGATGCTTGGCTCAGCTGGGGCATCACTGGAGACGACGCGCTCAATCGCAGCTGGCACCGAGAGACCACGCTCACGGTAGGCCAAAACAGCCTTGATCTGGGCGATGTCCTCATCGGAGAAGAGGCGGTAGCCACTTTCGGTTCGATCTGACCCGGGGAAGTCGTGGCGGTGCTGCCACATGCGGATAGTCGAAGGGGAAAGACCGGTGGACTCGGCTACATCCTTGATTGTGTGATTTCTAGGCATGTCAGACCCTTTAGATACGCAGTTCGGGCAACGGCCGGTTCATTCCTTCGACTGACTGGCGCATTTCGAGCATCCCGCCTTTCCTGAGGAAAGCACCAGACGGGTGGCGCGTATGGCAGGCTAGGAATTCGCCCATGTCTTCCACCGCCCCCCACGTGAACCCAGAGGTCACCGATGTAATTGATGAGACCGGCATGCACGGTGATGGGTCTGTGCGCTCAGTGCAGTCGGCAACGGTTGAGATGTCAGCAGGTGAACTTGAGCTCCTCTGGGAGCCTCGCTACATCGAGCGCCTTGCTCGCGCCTATTGGCGCTACCTCACCAAGTTCACCCTTGGCCTTGTCCGCGTGAAGTACCACGACGATGGCCGCGATGTGGTCCTAATCACCCTCCCCTTCAGGCTCCTCACCTTCCACGCACCCGACTACGAACTTGGCATTGACCAAACCAGCGTCACTTGGCGAATTAAGGGCGGCATCCTCGTCGCTAAAAAGGGCGAGGGCTGGCTGAAGATCCGCGTCCGCCGACTTCCAGCTTGGGAAGGCACTCCGACAGGCAAGGCTCGGATTCGCGTGGATGTCGAAGTGAGCAACTTCTACCCGCGGATAGCAGCCTCAATCAGCAGTCGCCTCTACCAGGCAACGCAGAGCCGCATCCACGTGATCGTGTGCACGCGGTTCCTTAAGTCACTCGCACGCGGGGAGCTTGCTCCAAGC
Source organism: uncultured Solirubrobacterales bacterium (assembly GCA_937973575.1). Classification (GTDB taxonomy): domain Bacteria; phylum Actinomycetota; class Thermoleophilia; order Solirubrobacterales; family Solirubrobacteraceae; genus WLNJ01. The sequence goes on from CALJKH010000175.1 coordinate 1,759, forward strand.
GTTGCCGGGCGATTCGACGCCGACGCTTAGCGCCCAGAGAGAGCTGAGAGCTTCTGAATGTTGTGAACGCCCTCGATCCGGCGCACTGTGCCGGTCTTGGAGCGCAGCACGATGCTGTCGGTGACGACGCGACCGTCAGGTCGGGTCACGACACCGTTGAGGATTTCGCCCTTCGTCACGCCGGTGGCTGAGAAGAAGACTTCCGAGTCGGCGTGAATCAGGTCGTTCTCAGTGAAGATGCGAGTTACATCGTGGCCTTCAGCGATGCCAGCTGCGCGCTCCTCATCGGTCCGCGGCCAGAAACGTGCGCGCATGGCGCAACCGCTTGAGCGTGCAACTGCTGTGCCGATCAGCGTCTCTGGCGTGCCGCCGATGCCCATAAGTAGGTCAGCGTCGTTGTTCTCATCGGCGATCAAAAGAACTGGCGCGATGTCGCCGTCAAGAATGCGGCGGACCTTGCCACCCACTCCGCGAATGCCAGCGATCATCTCTTCGTGCCGGTCACGGTCAAGCACGACGACCGTCGGGGCGCTGCCCTTCGCCTTAGCGACTCGCTCGACTGTGCCGATCGGATCATCAAGGTCCAGTAGGTCTGCGTACTCAGCCTTGGCTGCAACCTTCTCGCAGTAGACAAGAGTGTCGCCCGGGTCGTACATGGCGCCATCCTCGGCAGCAGCGATTACTGCGATCGCGCCTGCGTAGCCCTCAGCTGTGAGGCGAGTGCCTTCGAGCGGGTCAATGGCGATGTCGAGCTTGGGGCCACCGGCTCCAATTTCCTCACCGTGGTAGAGCTTGGGAGCCTCATCCTTGGTGCCCTCACCGGAGCGGACTGTGCCGCTGATCGGTGTTGTTGCGAGGACGACGTGGAGGGCGTCAACCGCGGCGCCGTCAGCCTTCTTCTTCTCGCCGTCGCCAATCCAGCCTGCAGCTGCGATGGCGGCAAATTCAGTAACCCGGCAAAGCTCAAGCGCGATATTGCGGGAGGACGGTGGTGTGTTCGATTCACTCATGGGCGTGATCCTAAACCCGGGCTGGGTCGCGGGGACTACCGGTCGCTGGTTAGGGCGAGGATTGCAGCGCCAACAACGCCAGCATCCTGACCGTGGCGAGCAAGGCGAATTGTTGTCTGCGTGCCGATGCCCGGAAGGATTAGAGGTGCGACATGCCGCTTGAGGGGACTAAGTAGAAGCTCCCCGGCCCCGTCCGCAACTCCACCGCCAATCGCGATCTCATCTGGGTCAAACGCATGGATCGCATTAGCCACCCCTGGGGCAAGTCGGCCAGCGAGGCGGTCGAGCAGGTCGATTGCCTCCTCATCACCGGAGTGAGCGGCAGTCACCGCATCGGGACCAGCCACTGGGTTGCCTTGCGCTCGAAGCTGGCTGAGTGCCCCGGTCCCACTCTCAGCCAGTTGGGCTGCGAGTTCATCGAGTACTGGCCCAGCGGCCTGAGCTTCAAGAGTGTCCGGCCGTGGAAATGAGGTGGCGGCGCGCGGCGGCTCTGGGCTGCCGGCGACGATCTCATGCCCAAGGTGGCCTGCGCCACCTGTAGCCCCGCGGTAAGGGCGGCCCTCAATCACAAGGCCCCCTCCCACGCCGGTACCGATCGTGAACATGACGAGATTGGGGACAACGCTGCCATCAGCGCGGTAGGCCTCGGCGAGAGCTGCGACCTTCGCATCGTTGTCAACTGCGACTGGCAGGCCGGTCGCCTCTGCGAGGCGCTCGCGAAGCGGCCAGTTGTCAAACGGGACGTTGACGCTTGCCATCACCCTGCCGGTCGTCCACTCGACTGCGCTTGGGACTCCGGCGCCAACTGCTGTGGTGGCTGGTGTGCGGAGGACTCCGGCGAGGCGTGCCATCTGGGCGGTCAGAGCCTCGGACGAGGATTTCTCTGTTGGCTCGCTGAGCCTCTCGACGACTGATCCGTCAACGACGAGCGCGGCAGCAACCTTGGTGCCGCCCACATCAAGTCCAATCGCTGTGCCCTTCGCCATACCTCGAGCCTAGTTGCAGTGGACCCAGTGGCCGTCAGCTTCTAGCTTCGCGGCGACCTCTTGCTCCAACTCCAACGCCTCGTCACGCTTCAACTTCATCGGGATTGAGGCCATCAGGTCCCGGCGCAGCCAAGCATCAATACCGGGGCGAAGCGGTTGCCCATCCTGCTCACGAACAATCTTTCTAAAAGGCCTGCCCGCCTTTGAATCAACATTGCGTTTGCGCTCGCGGACATCCATCCTGCGTGACCCTAGGCAATGTTGGGCAAGGCGGAACTCAGGTGATTTACAGGTTTGCCCGACATAGAAGGCGTGCTTGCCTTCAGGCACATCGCCCTTCAGGTGCGAGTAGAACGAGGGGGCAATTTCGATGATGTAGACGTGGCGGCCGTCGGGGCACTCCCAGTCCTTCTCGCTCGCCTCAATCTCAATTGGGGGCATTGCGTGGACTGCAAGGTCCTCAGGTTCTGGTGTCGCATTACTCACGCCTGCAATCCAAGCAGGCCGCGGACCAGCCTTGCTCCCCGGGCGCTCCGATAGCGTCCCGGCCATGAGCAATCGTCCCGATACCCGTTACGGCCTGACCCTTCCACTCCCGATGATGGGAATCCGCCAGTTGAAGCCCTTGGTTCAACTCGCAGAGGACGCTGGGTATGACGACATCTGGACCGGTGAGACAAATGGCCCTGATGGCTTCACGCCGCTCGCGTTGGCAGCAGCTTGGACTGAACGCGTTCGCCTCGGCACCGGCGTTGTCGGGGTATTTACTCGCGGGCCAGTCTTGCTTGCCCAGCAGGCCGCCGCACTTCAGGACGCAAGCGAAGGACGCTTCGTCCTTGGCGTTGGTTCATCCTCAAATGTGATTGTTGAGAAGTGGAATGGCTTCACCTTTGAAAAGCCCCTCACCAAGGTTCGTGAGACAGTTGAGGCGATCCGCCCCGTACTTGACGGTGGCCGTGGCCCAGGCGGCTTCAAGCTGGAGACAGCGCCAGTCTCAGCGCCACCGATTTACATCGCAGCCCTGCGCGACAAGATGCTCCAACTCGGCGGTGAGATCGCCGATGGCACCTTCGTCAACTTCCTTCCGATCAGCGGCCTTCCGCATGTAACTGAGCAGATTCAGATTGGCGAGAAGGCTGCCGGTAAGCCGGAAGGCTCAAGCGATGTGGTTTGTCGCTTCTTCTGCATTCCAGGTGAGCGCGAGGCAGCACTTGGAGTTGCCAAGTTCGTCCTCGCCGGCTACGCGACAGTGCCCGTCTACCACCAGTTCTTCTGCTCACTTGGCTGGGAGGACGCACTCGCACCAATGCTTGAGGCTTGGAACGCTGGCGACCGCGCGAAGGCACTTGAGGTCGCGCCAGTGGATCTGATCGACGAGATTTGCATCATGGGTACCCCGGAGGAAATGCGAGACCGCCTCGCCCAGTTCGCTGACGGCGGCATCACAACCCTCTGCCTCACCCCGCTTTGCGCACCCGACCAGCTCGAAGGGCTGGTCCGGGACATGCTTCCGCGCTAGTCAATCCAGCCACATAGTGCGTTCAAGCGCCCGTAGACTCGGACCATGAGCGTCATTTACAACCGCCTCCTACCCACGCCCGGCGAAGTTGAAGTCGGCGGGCTGCTTGAGGGTTGGGACCCAAACGCTGACACTGGCCTTGGCCGCCCAAGGCTGGCACTGAACTTCGCTGTCACAGCTGACGGATCAACCACACTCGCTGACGGCAAGAGCGGAGGCATTGGCGATGAGGGTGACCTGTTCATCTTCCGCGCTCTTCGCGACCGTGTTGACGCCGTGATGGCCGGGACTTCAACAATCGCTGTTGAGGGTTACCGGCGCCTCATCCCTGACGAGACTCGCCGTGCTGAGCGCGAGGAGCGCGGCCTTCAGGGTGACGCACTGGCAGTGACGATTTCGCGCACTGGCGTCCTCCCCCTTGAAGCCCCGATCTTCAACGACGAGGACCAGAAACTGGTGGCCTTCGTTCCACCAGGCGGCAGCGGCTTCACACGACCTGGACTTGAGGAAGAGGAGCTTGACCCTGTCACTCCAACTCGCGTGATGGAACGGCTGTGGGCACGCGGCGTTAGGTCCGTGCTGTGTGAGGGTGGCTCGAAGCTCGCAACATCTCTTATTGGCGCTGGACTTGTTGACGATGTCTTTCTGACGATCGCGCCGATGCTGGCCGGAGGGTCCGAACAGGGAGTTGTCAGCGGCGCACCACTCGACATGGCAGTTGACATGCCACTCGCCCATGTCGCGGAGCGCAACGGCTCATTGTTTGTTCGCTGGTCACGCGGTTAAGTTCCCCGGAATGAACCCACTTAAAAAGTCAGCACTAATCGCAGGGGGCGCGTCCGGCCTTGGCGCCGCAACAGCCCGAGTCCTTCACGCAGCAGGCGCGGAGGTAACCATCGCCGACCGTGACCAGGAGCGTGGCGAGGCGCTCGCAGCAGAGCTTGGCGAAGGCGCGCACTTCGCCCACATGGATGTCACCGACCCAGTTCAGGTGGAGGCGGCAGTCCAACACGCGTCCACCCTTGAGGGTGGCCTGCGGATCACAGTCTGCTGCGCTGGCATCGGCTGGGCTGAGCGCACAGCCAGCAAGCACGGCGCTCACAGCCAGCAACCGTTCGAGACTGTCATCGGCGTCAACCTCATCGGCACTTTCAATGTGATGCGCTTCAGCGCGGCAGCGATGCTGAACAACGAGCCTGAAGGCCCAGATGGTGAGCGCGGCGTGATCGTCAACACTGCAAGCATCGCCGCCTACGACGGACAGATTGGCCAGCTTGCTTATGCGGCCAGCAAGGGCGGCGTTGTCGCCATGACCCTTCCTGCAGCTCGGGACCTCTCACGCGAGCACATCCGGGTGAACACGATCGCCCCAGGCCTCTTCGACACTCCACTTCTCGCCTCACTTCCGGAGGAAGCACGACAGGCGCTTGGCCAGACGATTCCCTTCCCGCCGCGCCTTGGCGACCCCGCCGAGTACGGGCAGCTTGCCAAGGCAATCATTGAGAACCCAATGCTCAATGGTGAGACGATCCGCCTTGACGGCGCGATCCGCATGGCGCCGAAGTAGGCCGACGCGCAAACAAAAACGGCCGACCCCTCACTGACGAGGAGCCGGCCGTTTTCAAGCCTTCAGTGTCAGCTGGTGACTACGCGCCGATGCGCTCAATCAGCATTGCTTGGCCCTGACCCTGTGCGACGCACATGGTCTCGATGCCGTAGCGGCCGCCGAGTGTCTCGAGGTCGTTGAGCAGCGTGGTCATGATGCGAACGCCAGTCATGCCGAATGGGTGACCGAGGGCGATTGCTCCACCGTGTGGGTTGAGCTTTGCCATGTCGATACCGCACTCCTTGGCGATCGGGATTACCTGCGCTGCGAAAGCCTCGTTGAGCTCGACAACGTCGATGTCCTCGATCGTCAGGTTGGCACGGTCAAGAACCTTCTTGATTGCGCCAATCGGAGCGACACCCATGTACTCAGGCTCATTGCCAGCAGTTGCTGACGTGATGATCCGGGCACGCGGTGTGAGGCCAAGCTCAGCTGCCTTCTCTGCGCTCATGATCAAGCAGGCTGCTGCGCCGTCGTTCAATGGGCAAGCGTTACCAGCGGTAACGGTGCCACCCTCCTTGAATGCTCCGTCAAGGCTTGCAAGGCGCTCAAGGGTTGAATCGGCACGGGGGCCGTCGTCCTTGGTTACGAGAGTGCCGTCAGCAAGGGGAACAGGAACGATCTCCTTGTCGAAGAAGCCGGACTCCTGAGCTGCAACAGCAAGCTCCTGTGAACGCTGTGCGTAAGCGTCCTGCTCCTCACGGGTTACGCCGTAACGCTCAGCAACGTTCTCAGCAGTTACGCCCATTGCGATGTAGGCGTCAGGCTGCCCTGGCTCCTTGCCTTGGAGCTTCTCGTTCTGGTCCATTGGGCGGGCTGCTTCCTGCGCCTCGTTGAACTTGGAAACGAACTCAACGCCAGCTGCGATGTAAACGTCACCCTGGCCTGCAACAACAGCGTTGGCTGCTGTGCGGATGGCCTCAAGGCCTGATGCGCAGTAGCGGCTGACAGTGGTGGCTGTTGTCTCCTGGCCGAGCTTCTCGCTGAGGAGAACGCCAATGCGGCCAATGTTGTTGGCCTGGATTCCTTGCGGAAGGCCACAGCCGGTGATTACTTCCTCTACTGAGGCTGGGTCAACGCCGGGGTTGCGCTCAAGCAGTGCGTCGAGAACGAAAGCGAGAGTCTCGTCCGGGCGAAGGCTTGACAGTGAGCCCTTGAAGGCGCGGCCTACTGGTGTGCGGATTGAGTCAACGATTACTGCTTCGGGCATTGGGAAAAGCTCCTTGTGGGGTTGTGTTTAGAGATTGTGACTGGTTGTCAGGACTAAAGCGACCTAGCGACAACGACGCGCTGGATTTCCTGCGCACCTTCGTAAATCTGGGTGATCTTGGCGTCACGCATCATGCGCTCCATTGGGTACTCCTTGACGTAGCCGTAGCCACCAAGAATCTGCACCATGTCAATCGTGGTCTTCATCGCATGGTCAGCGTTAAACACCTTGGCCATTGAGGAAACAGCACCAAAGCCTGGCTCGTTGCGGTCAACGCCACAAGCTGCCTTGTAGAGAAGCTCACGGCCAGCTGCGCAGCCAATGGCGGCGTCAGCAAGCTTGGCTGAAACAGCCTGGTAGTTGATGATCGCCTGACCGAATGCCTGGCGCTCCTTCGCGTATGCCGCTGCGAAGTCGAGAGCGCCCTGCGCGATGCCAAGGCCCTGGGCTGCAACGCCGAGGCGGCTGCGGTCGAGAGTCTGCATTGCGATCTTGAAGCCTTCGCCCTCCTCACCAAGTCGGTAGTCGAGGGGGATCCGCACGTCGGAGAATGAGAGGCCGCCGGTTGGGCTGCCCTTGATTCCCATCTTGTGCTCGAGCTTGTCGATGCTGAAACCAGCTGCGTCAGCCGGGACAACAAAGGCGCTGATGCCCTTGTGGCCAGCCTCCTTGTCAGTCACTGCGAAGACGACGTACCAGTCGGCAATGCCAGCGTTCGAGATCCAGCTCTTCGAGCCGTTGATGACGTACTCGTCACCGTCGACCACTGCTGTGGTGCGCATGGACTTGACGTCTGAGCCAGCCTCAGGCTCGCTCAACGCGAAGGCTGGGCTCCACTCGCCGCTTGCGACCTTGGGAAGCCACTGCTTCTTCTGCTCGTCGTTGCCACCGATGCGGACTGGCAGGGTGCCAAGCTCGGCAACCATCAGCGTCAAGGCAGTTGAAGCACAGGCCTTGCTGATTTCCTCAACTGCGATGTTGAGTGTGAGGGTGCCGCAGCCTTCCTCGGTGTGAGTTCCGCCGTACTCCTCTGGAATGGCGATGCCGATCCAGCCGCCCTCGGCCATGGCCGTGTAGAAGTCCCACGGGAATCGATGTTCCCGGTCGTATGCCGCCCAGTAGTCGTCGTCGAACCCGCTGCACAGGTCGGCCACATGAGAGCGGATCAGCGCGAGGTCGTCGTCGGTGCTGGCCATGGGGGAAGGGTAGACGCACGCCACGTCTACGCTGGGGGTCATGGAGCAGGTGCAGTTCACCCAGATGCGCGATGGCACGTTCGAGGAGTATCAGTTCCTCCACGAACGCGAGCAGGAGTACATCGCCACCCTGCCGGATCGCATCCTCGACGGGCTGCGCCAACTGGGCGACGGCCTCGGTGGTTATCGCGTCTCACGTCTCGAGCACTCGCTGCAGTCCGCCACTCGAGCCGAGCGCGACGGCGCCGACATCGACTGGATCGTGGCCGCACTGGTGCACGACATCGGCGATGCGCTTGCACCCGAGAACCACTCGCAGTTGGCCGCGGCCATCATTCGCCCGTATGTGCGCGACGAGGTGACCTGGGTGGTGAACATGCACGGCGTGTTCCAGCAGCACTACTACGGGCACCACGTGGGGATGGACCCCGATGCCCGCGAGGCGTACCGGGACCATCCGTGGTTCGACAGTTGCGAGCGGTTCTGCGAGCGCTGGGATCAGGCCGCCTTCGACCCCGACTACGAGTCGGAGCCGTTGGAGCACTTCGAGCCGATGGTGCGCGAAGTGTTCGCCCGTCCGGCGTTCAGCGCTGCCAGCTGAGTCGCTGGATATCGCTGCCGCCGTCCACCATCACGACGGCGCGCTGGGGTTCGATGCGCAGCAGCACGTGGTCGGGGTTGTCGACCGTGCCGAAGAAACCGGCTGGCGGGAACGGCAGGTCGGGCTTCGCCCACAGCCGCTGCTTCTCGTCGAGATCGGCCACCACGGAGGCGGTGCCATACACGTACGCCTCCGGCCCTGGGCGCCACATCAGTGCCACCTGACCGTTCGTGGCCACCCGTCGGGCCTTTCCGGAGCTTGCTCGGGTGAACACCCACACCACGTCGCCCTCCACGTACGGCATCACCACCGACACGTGCGGAGCACCGTCGGGTGTGGCCGTGGCGAGGTTCGCGAGCCCGGTGAGGTGTGCGGCAACGTCGTCCCACTGCATGGGCCGCACGCTACCCGGGCGTCACTTCTGAACGATCTCCACAGGGGTGGGGTACTGGTCGGCCACCGAGGCGTCGAGACCGATCGGCGTGGCGTCCACCCCGAAAAGGTTCCGCAGCCATGCGGTGACGGCGTGGTTGATGATGGGGAAGGTGGTGTTCACGTCGATGGCCGGCGGGATGCAGCCGTCTTCGCCGAGCTTGCGCAACTGCGGTTGTGCGTCGAGCAGCCCGCCCAGGCCCGATGCCTCGGCGACGCCGATGATGCCCTTGCCGTTGCCGAAGGTGCAGAAGTCGTCGAAGCCGTTGTGACCCACGCCGGTGATGGCCCAGAGCAGGCTGGGGGAGGGCACGGTCTCGAACGCCTTCCGGGTGACCGTCTCCAACGGCACCACGGCGTCCACCGTGCCGCCCAGGAAGAACGACGGCTTGTCGGGCAAGGAGGCCGGGTCGGTCGTGGTGGTGGTGCCGTTCGGATCGCCGCGGCCCAGCAGCACGCCCGACGCCATCGACACATAGGTGTCCACCCGCGGATCCTTCGCTGCACCCACGATGGTGCCGCCGCCGGCGGAGTGGCCCAGCGCCGCGACGTGCTCGGCATCGACATGCCCGTTGAAGCGACTGGTGGCATCGGTGCCGGCGGCCGTGATGAGGTCCAGCGACTTCAGCAGGTCGTCGACCGAGTCGGCCTGGTCGCCGCTGGCGGTGCCGCCCAGCACGTTGGTGAGGTCTCGCGACGGGTGCTCGGGTGCCACCACGATCATGCCGTAGCTGGCGAGGTGCGACGTGAGAAAACTGCTCTGCATGCGAATGCCGGTGAAGCCGTGGCTGAACAGCACCACGGGGAACGCTCCATCGGCCACTGCGGCGTCGCGGCCGGCCGGGTAGCTGTACGAGGCTTGGGCGTCGCCGGTGAGCAGCGCCTTGATGGCCGGCGGCGTGTAGTCGCGGGTGTCGTAGACATCGGTGCCGGTGGTGCCCTCCACTGCGGGGTACCACACCTCCACGAGGGGGCCCTTGGCCAACTGCAGGGTGGTGACGCCCACGGGGTACGCGCCGGGCTCGGTGAAGGCGGCGGCCACCTCGGCAGGGTCGATGGTGGTGGTGGGCGGTTCGGTGACCGTGGTGCTGGGCTGCTCGGTGACGGCGGGTTCCGTCACGGCGGGCACGGTGCTGGCGGCATCGGTGGATGCCGTGCTGCCGTCGCTGCTGCAGGCGGCCAGCAACAGCGTGGCGACGGCGACGACGCAGGTCGACAGGACACGACGGGTACTCATGGCGGGCATCCTCGCACGGGTACGCAACGCCTGCATGGTCGAAACCCGGGAGCATCGGTGGCGAATGCCGCTATCGTGCTGACCCGTTGTCGGGCGTGCCCGGCGGCGGGTGGCGACGTGGCCGAGTGGCTGAGGCAAAGGACTGCAAATCCTTCCACATGGGTTCGATTCCCATCGTCGCCTCCAGCAACGAAGAAGGGGCTCCCCGGCTGGGAGCCCCTTCTTCGCGTTCAGGAACGTGTCCGACCCGCTCGGTCGGCGGTGGTGATGCAGAACGGCAGACACGGCGTGGCCGGTGGTTGGGCGCGATTCGTCCCAGAAGTGGGTCACGTTGCGCCCACGGGCGGAAGACATCCCAGATTCGGGACGTTTCGCGCCCAGTGACGTCACCAGCGAGCGAGTGCCGGGTGTGTGCGCGCTGGTCGACGAGACAGGACGCATGCTGTCAGGGCAGCAGCACCGTCTTGCCGACCACTCGAC
>CALJKH010000176.1 GCA_937973575.1 uncultured Solirubrobacterales bacterium
GTTCAAAGCTCGCTGGAGTACGAAGAGTGATGTCGTTGGGGATCTCCTGAAGCGTGTATCCAACTGCTAGGCGAGCGGCGATTTTGGCAATCGGGAACCCCGTCGCCTTGCTTGCCAGTGCTGACGAGCGCGATACCCGCGGGTTCATCTCGATGACGATGATTTCCTCGGTCTCCGGATTGACAGCGAACTGAACGTTTGAGCCGCCAGTTTCGACTCCAACAGCCCGGATCACCTGAATCGACTGGTCGCGAAGCTTCTGGTAGAGGGGGTCGGTCAAGGTCTGCTGCGGCGCAACGCAGACGGAGTCGCCGGTGTGAACACCCATTGGGTCAAGGTTTTCGATCGAACAAACGATCACCACGTTGTCAGCGTGGTCGCGCATGACTTCCATCTCAAATTCGCCCCAGCCGATAACTGATTCATCAATAAGGATCTGACTGATCGGCGATGCCTCCAGACCTGTTTTGACAATGCGCTCGAACTCTTCAGGCGTATGAGCGGCGCCGCCACCTCTGCCACCGAGCGTGAAAGCTGGCCGAATGATGATCGGCAGGCCGATCTCCTCCATCGCGGCCCGGGCCTCTTCCATCGTGTGAGCAATGGCGCTGCGAGGGACACGCAGGCCGGCTGCGTCCATGGTCTGCTTGAAAAGATCTCGGTCTTCAGCCTTATGAATGGCGTCGTAGTTAGCCCCAATCAGCTCGACACCGAAGCGCTCAAGTGTTCCATCCTCATGAAGAGCCTTAGCTAGATTCAGCGCAGTCTGGCCACCGAGTGTCGGCAGGATCGCGTCCGGTCGCTCCTTCTCGATGATTCTTGCAACGGTCTCGGGAAGCAGCGGCTCAACATATGTGGCATCGGCAAACCCGGGGTCAGTCATGATCGTGGCCGGATTGGAGTTAACGAGCACGATCTCGTAGCCCTCGTCCCGAAGGACCTTGCAGGCCTGAGTGCCCGAGTAATCAAACTCGGCAGCCTGACCGATCACGATCGGGCCGGAACCGAGGATCATGATCCGCTTGATGTCGTCTCTACGGGGCATCAGGCAGCCTCCTCTAATCCTCGAATGAACCTGTCAAATATGTGTTCTGCGTCATGCGGGCCAGGTCCAGCTTCTGGGTGGTACTGAACCGTCGCGCACCCAGCTTCCGGAAGTGCAAGCCCCTCAACCGTTCGGTCGTAGAGGTTCACATGTGTCAACTCAGCGTGACCAAAGTCTGTTTCCCAGCGGACCGGCTCATCAACCTCAACACGCTCAGCCCCACCTGGGCCCATCACTGCGAAGCCATGGTTCTGTGAGGTGATCTCAACGCGGCCCTCAACGAGATCCTTAACCGGATGGTTCGCCCCACGGTGACCGAATGGAAGCTTCCAGGTTTCAAGTCCAACTGCCCTGCAGAGCAATTGGTGCCCAAGACAGATTCCAAACACTGGACGATGGCCGATCAAACCGCGCACTGACTCTACGATCGAATCAAGAGCCGCAGGGTCCCCCGGTCCGTTGGCAAGGAAGTAACCGTTGACTTCGCGAGCCTTGAGCTCCTCGGCGGTCACAGTGCACGGGTGGAGTTCCACCGAAACTCCACGCTCTCGCAGCTTGGTCACAATCGAGTCCTTGATCCCTGTGTCAATGATCGCTAGCTTGAGGCCTCGGTCGTCACCCAGAGGAGCGAGCTCAACCATCCGTTCCTGCGTGACGGTTGAGGCAAGATCGCGCCCGCTCATGCTGTCCTCGCTCTTGATCTCGTCAAGAGCATCTGCCACAGAGGTGGTCGCACTGAAAATGCCGCCGCGCATTGACCCCTTGCTTCTAATGTGACGAACTAGGGAGCGGGTCTCGACGCCTTCAATCGCCGGAATGCCGCAGTCGCGCAGCCAATCCAGCCATCCGGCCTCAGAGCTGCTGCAGGATTCGCTGTTCATCCCACGCCTCATGACGACACCGCGCACATGAACGCGATCGCTCTCCATAGCGCGTTCGGAAACGCCGTAGTTACCAACGTGCGGCACGGTGAAGGCGAGGATCTGACCAGCGAAGCTCGGATCAGTAACTGACTCCTGATATCCAGACATTGAGGTGGTGAAAACAACTTCCCCGAGTGCACCTTCGCCACTGCCGGTCAGCCGACCGGCAAAGCGTGTTCCGTCCTCTAGCAGCAGGTAGCCGCTCATTTGACGAGACCTTGAAGTTCGCGGAATGCTGGGTGCCCAGCACCGCCGGCAAGTTCAAACACGACTGACTCCGTCGTCGTGAGAATCGCGCCTGCATCCCTGAGTCGATCTAGGGCCACTGAACGATCAATGGCGTGACGGGAAGCGACTGCATCCACAGGGATAAAGACATCGCACCCGTCGTTAAGAAGGTCAAGCGCGGTCTGGAGGACGCAGACATGCGTTTCGACCCCGCAGAGGATGACCTGGCGAGCTCCCGCGAGATCAAATCCATCGGCTCTCGTTGCAGGGAAGATCTTCTTTGGCAGCCGTGGAACATCACCGATGGCCCCCATCACGGGCTCGACGGTCGTGCCGAGACCTTCTGGGTATTGCTCAGTAACAACGATCCGGATGCCTAACAGTCCCGAGGCCTTGGCCAAAACGGAGGCCTTCTCTGCCGCCTCCTTGAAGTTCTCTACAGCGTTGCTGAACCGCTCCTGGAAGTCCACGACGACCAGGGCTGCTGGCTCGCCGCCTAGCCGTTTACTCACTTAAGTCCTCCTCTGTCGAAGACAACAACGCCTTCAACGATCGTGGTCGCAACGCGTCCCTTAAGAGACCGCCCAGCAAAGCAACTGTTTGCGCTCATGCTTTCCCAACCGTCATCACCTACAACCCACTCGTCCGACGGATCGAAGAGAACGATGTTGGCCGCCTCTCCTTCCTTGATCCGCGGTGCCGGGAAGCCGAAGACCTCGCAGCCGCCCGTCATCCTTTCGACAGCCGTCTCAAGCGCCAGAACGCCGGGCTCAACCAAACCGTCGAAGACAGCGCTGAAGGCAGTTTCAAGACCGGTTGTGCCGAAAGGAGCCTCCTCAAACGGCTGCTCCTTCTCATCAAGTGCATGGGGAGCGTGGTCGGTAGCAATACAGCTAAGCGTCCCATCGAGAAGCCCTTCAATCACCGCCAGCCGGTCATCCTCAGAACGCAGCGGCGGGTTCATCTTGGCCCGGGAATCTAGGGTGCTGCAAGCCTCGTCGCTCAGAAGTAGATGGTGTGGACTCGCCTCGGCTGTCACTTGGACCCCTCGAGCCTTTGCATCCCGGATAGCCCTCACAGAGCCTGCGGTCGAAACATGCTGAATATGGATTTTGGAGCCCTCGAGGTCGGCCAACTCAAGATCACGCAGGATCATCGTCGACTCGGCGACGCCCGGTTGACCCCTCAGGCCAAGACGGGCGGAAACGCTGCCCTCATTTAGCGAGGCTCCCATTGAAAGGGCGTGGTCCTCCTCATGCAGTGCAAGTACCCCGTTGACAGCCTCCTGGTATCGGAAGGCTCGACGAAGAACCCCAGCATCCGCAACTGGCATTCCATCGTCAGTAAAGCCAGCAGCTCCAGCGTCAGCCATTCCCGACATCTCCGTTAGCTCACTTCCCGAGAGTCCCTTAGTGATCGCTCCCATCTGGCCCATTGGAATCACTGCCTCTTCGGATGCTCGGGCAAGAACGCCGCGCAACAGCTCTGGATTATCGACCGCCGGTGTGGTGTTGGGCATCGCTAGCACTAGGCAGTAACCGCCTGCAGCAGCTGCGGCTGTGCCGGTCGAAATGGTCTCTTTATGCTCCTGCCCTGGCGTCCGGAAGTGCACATGCGGGTCCGTAAAGGCGGGCATTGCTAGGCGGCCGGTTGCGTCAATTACTTGGGCTCCGTCAAGCTTGCCTGCGCCAGGGGCCGTGATCTCAGTGATGCGGCCTCTGCTCACGACGAGATCATGGACAGAGTTCAATCCTTCGCGGGGATCCACAACCTGCACGTTCGCTATGACCAGGTCTGCTTGCTGGCCGCCTATCCACTCAGCTTTAGGGCTCATGCCGCTGCAACGTCCTCAATTCGTTGACTCCGCTCACCTGCGAGAAGTTCATAGAGAACGGCCATCCGAACATCAACTCCGGCCGCCACTTGCTCGCTCATAAGACACTGCGGCGAGTCAACGACAGCTCCATCGAGCTCAACGCCGCGATTCACTGGCCCCGGATGCATAACCAGCTGATGTGGGCTGAGTCTCTCCGGAGTAATGCCGTACATCTGCGTGTACTCGCGAAGGCTTGGAACATCTCCCCCGGCCATGCGCTCGTGCTGCATTCGGAGCGAGTAAATGACATCTGCCTTTTCCATTCCAACTAGGTCGTAACGAACCTCGCAACCCAGTGCCTGACCAATTCCCGGAGGGAGCAGGGTAGGTGGACCGCAAAGCGTCACCTTCGCACTCATAAGTCGGAAGGCTGCGGCAGTTGATCGGGCCACCCGGGAATGTGCGATGTCTCCAACGATCCAAATATTCATTCCATCGAGGGATTCAAAGCGCGACCGGAGAGTGTGTACATCCAGCAAGGCTTGAGTTGGATGGGCTCTCGCACCATCGCCAGCGTTAATGACGGACGCGTCAGTCCATTTGGCAACGAGCCCCGCTGCACCAGCTCGCGGGTGACGGACAACGATTGCGGCAGGTTCGTAGGCGTCCAAGGTGGCAATCGTGTCTTTGAGCGATTCGCCCTTTTCTACCGAGGACCCCGAGGATCTCACCGAGATCACGTCCGCTGAGAGTCTTTTAGCCGCCAGCTCAAACGATGACGTTGTCCGGGTCGATGCCTCATAGAAAAGGTTCACGATCAGACGGCCACGAAGCGCTGGAACTTTCTGGATCTCTCGCTCGGCGACTGACGAAAAGGTTGAGGCACGATCAAGGAGGCGTTCGATGCCCTCCCGCCCGAGATCGGAAACCGAAATTAGGTGCTTCATCTCAGCCCGCCCTCTACGAGAGTGACACTGTCGTCGCCGTCGGTCTCCACCAGGTGCACATTGACTCGGTCGTCGCGCTGCGTCGGAATGTTCTTGCCTACGAAATCTGGTCGGATAGGTAGCTCTCGGTGGCCCCGATCACAGAGCACGGCCAGCCTTATGGCTTTTGGCCTTCCAAAGTCGAAGATTGCGTCGATTGCGGCCCGCACTGTCCGACCTGTGTAGAGCACATCGTCGACGACGATCACAGTTTTCCCGGCCACGTCGAAATCAAGATGGGTGGAGTGGACGACTGCGGTGGCGGCACGGGTTGAGAGGTCATCGCGGTAAAGGGAGATGTCCACATCCCCTACGGCCACCGGACTCTTCGAGATATCTCCAAGCACACCAGCGAGTCGTGCAGCAAGAATCGCGCCACGGGTGTGAATGCCGACAAGAGCAATATCGGCGTGCTGATTTTGCTCCGAGATCTCGTGAGCAATCCTCGTAAGGGCTGCGTCGATGCGCTCGCTGTCAATGACGACCGTGGATGGTCGTTCGGCTTCCACTCTTGGAGCCCCTTCCTAGCCTCTCTGGACTGGGTTAAAGGAACGTTCTGTAACTGCGCTGCAGAGACTAGCGACTCACGCGGAGGTCAGATCGCCGCGGGACGGATCCGACTGCTTCGACTTGCGCTCTGGACGAACGAGCTTGGGCTCGCCACTCTCTTCGAAGGGGATCTCGACGAAGTCAAAGTCCTTAGGGACGTAGCTCTCTGCAAAGAGGCTCCGCGCTTCTTCCTCGATCTCCCTCCCGAAGTAACGGCTTGAGATGTGTGTCAACGCGAGCAGTTTGACGCCAGCGCTCTCGGCACATTCAGCTGCTTGCAGAGCAGTGCTGTGGGCCTTTTCAGCTGCCCGGTCGGCCTCCTCCTGAAGGAATGTTGCTTCGTGCACGAGAACGTCAGCACCGTGGGCTGCAATCTGGAGGGACTCATTTGGAGCGGTGTCCCCGGACAGCACGAGCTTACGCCCAGCCCTCTGAGGGCCAAGTACTTCATCAGGATTGACTCCATTAACTGTTTCCCCTGACTGGATTCGACCAAGGTCAGGGCCCGGCTCAATGCCAAGTGCCCGAGCCTTATCAACATCAACCCGCCCGGGCCGGGCATCCTCATAGAACGCATAGCCAACAGAAGAACCACGATGCTTCACCTCAAACGGTGAGACATAAAGCTCGGGAAGTTCCACAACATCCCCGCCGGTAAGCGTTGTGATCTCAACTCCGTAGCGAGTATCGCCAGCCGCATCGCGGGCGAACTTCATGATCCGTTCAATCCCCTCGGGGCCATAGACCTGCAGCGGCCGGTCGCGCTCACGGAGATCAAATGTCTTGAGTAGTCCGGGAAGCCCCAGCCAGTGGTCAGCATGGAAGTGCGTGATGAAGACCGCATCAAGATCCACGAGCCCAGTGGACTTAACGAGCTGCCGCTGAGTCCCCTCGCCACAGTCAACGAGGATCCGTGAGCCTCCGTGCCGAACCAGATACGAAGGCAGGCCACGCCGGGCAGTTGGTGCGGAACCTGCTGTTCCCGTGAAGGTGATTGAAAAGTCCATCGGGTCCGCACTTTAGACGCGAAGCCGCCACCCCGCTAGGGTTCGCCATCGTGCGCCCGTAGCTCAGTGGATAGAGCGCTTGCCTCCGGAGCAAGAGGTCGCAGGTTCGAATCCTGCCGGGCGCGCTCTCTTTGATGGTTGATCTAACTCTCATCCACGGCTTCACTCAGGACTCAAGCGTCTGGGAAAGGACGCGCCAGAATCTGCCCGAGGACTGGGCCGTAACTGCTGTCGACCTCCCTGGGCACGGCATATCCGGCAATGAAAGGCCACAGTCCCCGGAGGAATTCTTGGAACAGGCGGGGGCGATCCTTCCGTCCGAAACTGATGCTGATCGGCGAGTGCTCTGTGGGTATTCGATGGGTGCCCGCGTCGCACTCCAGCTTGCGGCTGCTGAACCGGAGCGTTGGACGCAACTCGTCGTTATTTCGAGCGGAGCTGGAATGGCTGACACGCTGGCCCGGGAGGAGCGACGACAATCAGATGAGGCGTTAGCCGCATCACTGGAGGAAGGATGGCTTGAGGAGTTCGCATCGCACTGGGACTCACTCTCGATCTGGGAAGGCGATCCAGCTGAGGTTTCTGCCCAGCGCACAGAGATGATTCTCAAACAGGATCCAGTTGGGCTCGCTTGTGCCCTAAGAAGCTTCGGACAGGGAGTAGCGCCTGTCTTCAGCGGCTTCGCCTCCGGAGATGAGCCCAAGCTCACCGTTGTCCGGGGCGAACGTGACACGACATATGTCCGCCCGACTGAGGAGCTAGCCATGCTCGGAGCAAGCAGCCCTATGACTGTTGCAGGGGGCCATTCGCTCCTGATTGAGAACCCCGCCGCTGTGGCGGGGGTGCTTCGTAGTCTCTAGGTGGGCGTTAGCCGCCGGCTACGGCTGGCAAGACCGTAAGCTCGCCGCCGTCCTCGACAGCTGTTTCGAGGCCGTCGAGGAACCGAACATCTTCTCCGCCTACATAGAGGTTGACGAAACGTCGGAGACCGTTCTCATCAACCAGTCGGTCCTTCAAGGCGGGGAAATCGCTGAAGACTGAATCCAGAATCGCCTGAACTGTGGCGCCCTCGGCGACAACTTCAGCGGCGCCGCCAGTCATCTCGCGCAGCTGAGTTGGAATTTTGACCGTAACGCTCATGCTGTCACCTCGACACGCTCGAGCTGCTCAAAGGCCTCGAACTGCGGTGCAACTGTCTCGAAGGAGATGCTGTCTGAGATTGCGTCCGGGGTCTTGAGTCCATCACCAGTGATGGCAGCGACAACCGACTCGCCTGGACCAAATGAGCCACGCTCAGCAAGCTTCTTAAGAACGGCGATAGTCACGCCGCCCGCTGTCTCCGTGAACACGCCGGTTGTGCGGGCAAGAAGGCTGATTCCCTCTCGGATCTCATCGTCGGTGGCAGCCTCGATAGCGCCCCCAGTCCGACGCGCCAGCTCAAGGGCAAACGGTCCATCAGCAGGGTCACCAATTGCCAGCGAACGGGCAATTGTGTCTGGCTTCACAGGGCGGCAGAGGTCCTCGCCCTCGGCGAACGCGTTCGCCACTGGAGCGCAACCGGCAGCCTGAGCTCCGTGCATTGACGGAAGCGGGCTGTCAACGAGGCCGATCTCACGCCACTCGTCGAATGCGCGACCAATCCGCGTGTGGAGAGAACCGCTTGCGACAGGGGCAACGAAGTGGTTGGGAAGCTTCCAACCGAGCTGCTCAGCAACCTCGTAGCCGAGTGTCTTCGACCCCTCTGCGTAGTAGGGACGCAGGTTGACGTTGACGAACGCCCAGTCACGCTCGTTCGCAATCTCAGAGCAGAGACGATTGACCTGATCGTAATTACCTTCGACGCCAACCACACGAGCGCCGTGAATCGCGGTCGCCGTGATCTTCTCCTTCTCAAGGTCGGATGGAATGAAGACCCACGCTGGAACCCCAGCTGCGGCAGCATGCGCAGCTACTGCGTTGGCAAGGTTGCCGGTTGAGGCGCAGGCAAAGGTGTCGAACCCAAGCTCAAGAGCGCGGGCCAGAGCGATCGCAACCACGCGATCCTTGAAGGAGTGCGTCGGATTGGCTGTCTCTGACTTGATCCACAGTTCATCGATGCCAAGCTCCTTACCGAGGCGTTCTGCCTTGATAAGCGGAGTCATGCCGGTAGGCAGCGCTCCAACTGGCGGCTTCGAAACAGGAAGAAAGTCGGCATAGCGCCAAAGCGTGTTGGGGCCAGCCTGGATCCGCCTGCGCAACTCCTCTGGATCACGACCGACGAAGGAATCGTATGAAACCTCGAGCGGCCCGAAACACCTCGAGCATGCGTAGAGAGCCTCTAGTGGGTACTCCTCTTGACATTCCTTGCACTTCAGTGACTTCGGCGGCATATTCGACCTTTCGTTTTCCGCCGGGGTGTGTGGGCGGAAGCGGTTGAACGCCTGCCTCACATCTCCCGAGTTAATTGACTCGTTGGATTTGGCACCTTCCCCAACTTGGGGGGTTGCCGGCGTTTCATAGGGCCATTCCCTCAACGCCTCTTGATGTGTACTGCTATGTGGGTGCAACCCTAGCGCACTCACAGAGCGGAATGCAAGTCCATGAAAAAAATTGCATCAAGTCGCCTAATTAGCGTTCCCGGCTAGCATCTAATTCATGGACGCCGTTGAAACAATTTTGGCCGAGGAGCCTCCTAGTCCGGATGCCGAGCCTTCCGAAGCCACGCCTCCGTCGCACAGGTCGCATCAACGGCCCGGTAGTCCCTGCTCAAGAGCCTGAGCGTCTTCACGTAGAGGAGCTCGAACTAAACGGGCTCCGCTGGATCAATATTGAGCGTCCCCGCACAACTGATCGGAGTTGGCTCCAGGATCGTTTCGACTTCCACCCTCTCGCTTATGAGGACATCTTTAGCCGTAACCAGCGAGCCAAGATCGACGAGTACGACGACCACCTCTTCGCGATCCTCCACTTCCCACGGTTTGACGCTGAGAGCGGGCGGCTCGGCTCCGCAGAGTTGGATGTGTTTGTCGGACCTGGCTATCTGATCACCATCCCCAACGATCCAATCGATCCCCTCTCCTACCTTTTCGAGCGTTGCCGTCAAAGCGAGGAAGTACGGGCCGACCTCTTCTCCCGTGGCCCCGGATATCTCCTCTACCGCGTCACCGACGCATGTGTCGACGCAGGCTTCCCAATGCTCCGAAAGATTGGTGCCAAGCTGGAGCACCTCGAGGAAGAGATCTTCGCTGGTCGGTCAAGCGAAGCAGTTCGGGACATCTCCAACGCCAAGCAGGAGATCATCAACTTCCGCAAGGTTGTCAGACCTCAGCGCGTTGTCTTCAGAGATTTCGAGCGCTCACGCCACCCCCTTCTCGCCGATGAGCTTGAGGTCTACTTCGACGACCTTGAGGATGCATCCGAACGGATCTGGCAGATGCTCGAGGGCTACAAGGAAACTGTCGAGGCTCTTGAGGCCACGAACGAATCGGTCCTTTCCCACAGCCTTAACGATGTACTTCGAGTTCTCACGGTTTTGACAGTGATCTTCCTGCCTCCCACTCTCGTCGCAGGAATCATGGGGATGAACACTCATGTCCCAGGCCAGGGCACGATGGCAGGTTTCTTGGGGGCAATGGGCGTTGTCCTGATATTGCTTGTCGGAGCGCTCACCTTCTTCAAGTCCCGACGCTGGCTCTAACGCCGTAGCCAGCCGCAGGTACGCTTGTGGTCATGGAGGGAAACGAGACAACCACAGGAGCGACCCAGTCTCACAAGCGGCGACTTCTCTTGGTGGTCAATCCCGTCGCGAGTTCGGTCAGCAGCCGGCTTACGAGCCTCGCAGTGTCTGCTCTTTCCTCAAGGTTTGAGGTCCACGAGGAAATAACTGACGGCCCCGGCCACGCCTCCCAACTAGCCAGCGAAGCTGCCGATCGAGGCATGGACGCAGTTGTCACCTTTGGCGGCGACGGTACGGCCAACGAGGCAGCTAACGGGCTGGCGCACAGCGATATCCCCCTCACCTGTCTCCCGGGCGGTTCGGCCAATGTCTACTGCGGGGTTATCGGCGCACCACGCGACCTTGGTGGAGCCGTGCGGCATCTCCTGCAACGCGCGGATAGCTGGACCTCACGGTCGGTGGACGCTGGAACAGTTAATGGGCGGCGATTTCTTTTCACGAGCGGAGCAGGTCTCGACGCGAAGATTTTGGAAGGCGTGGACGCCCGCCCCGACCTCAAGCGCAGGTGGAGGCAGTGGTGGTTCGTTACGCACGCTGCGCATGTGATGGCAAAGGAGTACGCGGTGTCCCCACCGCGTGTCCGCGTCCTTGGAACCAAAGATGTTGAGGGAATTGCAGTCGTCGTCCAGAACGGGAGGCCCTGGACGTACTTCGGCCAGCGCCCCATGACGGTCTCCACTGAAGCTCACCTCGATGACGGCACTCTCGCGGCGACCGTCGTCGGCCACCCTCGGCCCTGGGACTACCTCCCCATTGGGTGGCGGATCTTCTCAGGCCGCGGAACTGAGGGTCACTCTCGCATTCGGTCGCTTGCGGCACCAGACTTCTGCATTGAGCCAATTGACTCACCACTCATCGATGTTCATGTAGACGGAGACCACATCGGAGCCTTCGAGCGCGCTGAGTACTCAGTTATCCCGGGAGCTTTAAATCTCCTAGGTTGAGCTGCAGCTAAGAGCTGCTGGGAGTGACGCGTTGAGCGTCGAAGACCGAGTCAATCTGACGCAGCTTGCTGATCGTTGACTCCAGCGTGCGTGTGTCGGGAACCTCGATCACGAACGAGTTCCGAATCATTGGGTTCGCCGTGGTTACGCGGGCCTCGACAATGTTGATGCCGTTCTCAGCGAATGTTCGTGACAGATCCTCAAGGAGCCGGTGTCTGTCCCAGCCGTCCACCTGGATCTCAACCCTGAATGAGGTGTCAGCCTCCCCTTCCCACCGGACATTCGTAAACCGAGCCTCTTCCTTGCTCAGGGCCTTCACATTCGGACAGTCAGTGCGGTGAATGGTGATTCCGCGACCGAGCGAAACGTAGCCACATATCTCGTCGCCGGGAACAGGACGGCAGCACTTAGCCATTCGAAGCATGACGTCCTTGCCAACATCGGCAACAACGATTCCGTAACGACCTGCAGTGGCTGCAGGACGCTCCCGTCTACGACCCTCTCTAAGGAGCTCCTCTGCAGCACTCTCGTCCTTCTCGGCTGCATCACCTTCCTTCAGGCGCTGGAGAACCTTTTGAACAACTGTGGATGCCTGCACCTTCCCGGCGCCGATTGCTCGGTAGAGCTCATCCGCTCGACGGAATCCCAGCTCTCTAGTGACTTCCACAAGCAAGGACGAGCCAACAATCCGCTGAGCAGGCAACCCCTCACGCTTAAGTGCGTCATTGAGCGAGTCGCGGCCTGTCTGCTCCGCGTCCTTACGATCCGCAGTTCTAAACCACGCCTTGATCTTGCTACGCGCCCGAGGGGTGCGAACGAGCGTTAACCAGTCGCGCGAGGGCCCCCGGTCGCGGCTTGAGGTCAATACCTCAACGATGTCTCCACTGGCGAGCTGATAGCTGAGCGGCACGATGCGCCCGTTGACCTTCGCCCCCACGCAGCGATGGCCAACATCCGTGTGGACGTCATAGGCGAAATCAAGTGGAGTCGCGCCTGCACGAAGTGACTTCACCTCACCCCGCGGAGTGAAGACGAACACCTCGTCCTCGTAAAGCTCGCCCTTAAGAGCTGAGAGGAAATCGCTCGAATCGACGGACTCACCTTCGCTGGCGGCAACATCACCCAGCCAAGCAAGATTGTCGCCCTTAAAGTCACCCTTCTTGTAGCGCCAGTGGGCTGCTACTCCGAGCTCGGCGGTTTCATGCATCTCCGTGGTGCGGATCTGAATCTCTAGTGGCCGTCCCTCCGGACCAATCACAGACGTATGCAGCGACTGATACCGGTTCGTCTTGGGCATGGCGATGTAATCCTTGAAACGGCCAGGCAGGGGCTTCCAAAGTGCATGGACAGCACCGACCACCGAGTAGCAGTCCTTCACAGAATCGACCACCACACGCATTGCCGTGAGGTCGTAGATCTCGTTGAACTCGCGGGCCTTCGTGGACATCTTCATGTAGATCGAGTAGAAGTGCTTGGCTCGGCCGGAGATCTCAGCTTCGACGCCAAGAGCCTCCAGTTCACGACCGAGGATGCGTCCTGCCTCATCGACATAGGAGTCGCGCTCGTTGCGCTGCTGACTCACAAGCTCCTTGATCTCTTGGTACTTCCGCGGGTGGAGCGTCGCAAACGCCAAGTCTTCGAGCTCTAGCTTGACTGCGTGGATACCGAGCCTGTGAGCGATCGGTGCGTAGATGTCAAGGCTTTCCTTGGCTTTGTAGACCTGCTTCTGCTTGGGAAGTGATCCGACAGTCCGCATGTTGTGGAGTCGGTCGGCGAGCTTGATAAGGATGACCCGAATATCGCGGGTCATGGCCACAATCATCTTCCGGTAGTTCTCAGCCTGTTGCTCATCCTTCGACTGGAAGCTCAGTCCAGTCAGCTTCGTTACACCGTCGACGAGCTCAGCCACATCAGACCCAAACTTCTCGCTGATGTCCTCTAGCGTGACTGGAGTGTCCTCAACAGTGTCGTGAAGAACCGCAGCTTGGATCGCAACCACATCAAGCCCGAATCCTGCGCAGATCTCAGTAACGGCAAGCGGATGGTCAATGAATGGCTCGCCGGACAAACGGGCCTGTCCTTCATGTGCCTTGGTTGCGAATGCAACTGCTTCTTCGATGGCCCTTACGTTTTCTGGATCGACAGCTAGCTCCGGGCGCCAAGCCGCGAGGATCCTTGCCACCGGGGTGGCGGCATCCGAAGCTCCTGCAGTACTCAGGAGGCTTGCATCAGGCTCAGGAGGAATGATCGTCCCTCCTCCAGCCTTGAGTTAACGCGTCGCCACGAAACCGAAGTGTCGAGCTCGCCTCGCACGTCGCCGAGCGTGATCTCGATGCCGTCTTGATTGACCTCAGCGACACCGATCTCACGGAGCACTGCGAGCATCCACCCGACGGCGACACTAGAGCGCGGATGCCGGCCTGGGCCTTGGATCGCTGCGAGGCGCTCATCGGCTGTACCAAGCTCCGCCGCAGCACGCAGATCCTTGAAAAAGGGCCGCAACTGCCGTTCGATGTCAGTGTCGTTCTCATGAACCTTGAGTGCAAAGCGTACCTCTGCACCGCCCCAAGCCCGGTGGAGCCATCCCTCGCCCGCCGAACGGGCAAGCTCGAGAAGTGAAGGTCGGGCGGGTGGGTCGAGTAAAACCACATCTTCAAACCGCTCTGCCAGCTCGGGGCTCCGCTCAAAGGTGGACCAATCGCAGAGAGTGAAGCCACCGACAACTCGCTGGAGTCCAGGAAGCCGCCTTGGAACATCGGCCACGATGGCGAGGACTGACTGACCGCCGGAACAGAGCCGCGTGAGCGTTGAGATACCGGAGCGCATTGTGGCGCTTTCACGGCGATTGCTGCGAATGAGCGCGTGGCTTCCAGTGTCCGGATCTTGGTTGGTATCTCGGAAAGCCCGTTCAACCCATGCGTCCTCGCCGACAACCAGTTCAATTGGCTTCAGCTCCGAATGGGCGGCGCGGGTTACTCGGAAGCGCGGCTCCTCACGGCCTTTCCAGCGGTTGACCTCGAGCACGCCCACCACATCGCATGCCTGACCCCACTGAACGCTGATTCGTTCGCGGGCGTTGAAGGCAACTCCCTCGGCTGAAGAATCCCCGACAACCACTGAGAAGCGAGCATGCTTCCCGTCGCCCATCCGTGATGGGCGCTCTAGGGTGGCTGACCTCACGCCGAGGCTGACCTCGGGATTGCCTTCGCCAACCGGTTCGAACATCTCGAGCTCCTCAGCGAGGGAGAGCGTTATCTCCGATGGGCTTGCAACTGCGTCGACGGTTGCGTGAGGCCGCCGAAGCGCAAGTGGCAGCGTCTCATCAACAACCTTGACGAACTCCTCGCGGAACTGGTCGATTCGATCTGCCCTGATCGTCAACCCAGCTGCAGCAGCGTGGCCACCATGTCGTTCAAGTAAATGAGAGCAAGCGTCCACGGCAGCAGCAACGTCGTAGCCAGGAACACTTCGAACGGAGCCGGTTGCCATCTCGCCGTCAATCGCGATTGCGATGCTCGGCCGGTAACCGCTCCCCGCAAGGGATCCCGCGACGATCCCGACCACACCGGGGTGCCATCGCTCGCCAGCTACAACCCAAGCCGCTGCCTTGGGTACCTCGACGATCTGCATCTCAGCCGCAATTCGAACCTCCTGCTGGCTCAGACGACGCTCGGCATTGGCCGCCTCAAGCTCTGAAGCAAGCTGGTCTGCGCGGGCCGCATCCTCAGTTGTGAGAAGTTCGAGAGCTGCTCCAGCGGCACGCACCCGCCCTGCAGCGTTTACCCGTGGGCCTAGCGACCATCCAAGATCCCTAGCCGACAGAGCTGAACGGTCAACCCCGGCCGAATCAAGAAGGGAACCAAGCCCAAGAACATTTGTCGTGCGCATTGCCTCAAGGCCTCGCTTGACGATAGTTCTGTTCGCCCCAGTAAGTGGCATGACGTCCGTCACTGTGGCGAGTGCGGAAAGCTCAGCGAGGCCCGCGTCTGGATCGTCGACTCCTAGTGAGCTAGCTAGCGCGCGAATGACTTCGGCGGCAACGGCGGTAGCGCACATCGGCAGCGCCGAAGGATCCGTGATCGCAGGATGCACAATCGCAGCGTCAGGAAGAACTCCGTCTAGCGGCAGGCGATGGTGGTCGATGACGATCGCTTCCATCCCAAGACTCTTGGCGTGGCGAACCTCGGCGACAGCAGTAATCCCGCAGTCAACCGAGATCAGAACCTTGGCGCCTGTAGCTGCCAGCTCCTCAACTGCCTGGAGCGACAGACCGTAGCCATCGCTCCGCTCGGGGACTCGGGGGAAGACTTTAAGTCCTAGAGCGCGAAGCCCCCTAGTCAGCAAAGCGGTTGACGAGATTCCGTCGCAGTCGTAGTCCCCGTGAATTGCGATCGTCAGGTCGAGCTCGCGAGCTTGGCTGAGAATCGACACGGCCTGGCTTAGGTCGCCTAATTGGCTCTGGTCAACCTCCACCTCGCCATACAGAAAGTCCGATGCCTCTTGCGGTGTTCGGATCCCGCGTGAGACAAGAACATCGGCAATGATCGGGCTCACTCCGAGAGCCTCGACGAGCTTCTCCGAGACGCGCTCGTCCACTACTGGGAAGTCGATCACGGGAGTAAGCGCAGTCGGCTTCGACGCATGCTCGCTTCGTTGATCCCTAAGCGCTCCCACAGGACAAACCTACGGACGCGACCGGCGTCATCGAGTCTGGCTTGGAGATTGAGAATGCTAGGAGTTGCTGCGCGACCGAAGGCCAAGAACGACCATCACACCAATCCCAATCAGGGCCCCTGGAATTCCCTCCAGCGCAGTGATCAGGTGTGTCTCCGACTGCCCAGGCACGCTGAAGCCGTTCACGATGAATCCGAAGAGAGCGGCCCCGATTACAGCGCCGACAAAGGCACCGACGATGCCGCCGAGGGCATGGTCAGGGAGCCAGATTGTGAAGTGCCATACAGCGAGGCCCATCATTACCCAAGCAAGCATTCCCATCAGCGGGACCTCCCGTGTCCTCGGCCGCGCTTAGTTGGCTTCTTAGGCTTGGCTTCAGCCTCGTCATCCTCTGCGGCATCAGGTGCGTGGCTAAATTCGGTCGGGGCGTCGGCAGCCTTCTCGGCCTCTGCCTCGGCGAGCTCGCGCTTCACATCGGCCTCCATTGCGGCGAACTCCTCGGCTGAAACAGGAGCAACTCCAGTAGCGAGGTCCTCTTGAGCCTCGAGCCGGTTCTTAGGCATCTTGGGCTTAGGCTCGCTCGGAGTCTCAATCGGGCCGCCGTAATAGGCGGGAACCTTGCCATCAGGAGAAGAAGCCTTGATCCGGGCAGTGCGCTTCGAATAGCCGGGCTCGCGTTCCTTCCAGTAGGTGAGCACTGGCGAAGCGATAAAGATTGAAGAGTAAGCACCGGAGGCAACACCGACAAGCAGAGCGAACGCGAAGTCTTGGAGGGTGGCGCCACCGAACAGCATCAGCGCAAGAATCGGCAGGAGCGTTGACAGCGATGTGGCAAGTGACCTGGTCAGCACCTCACTCATGGACCGGTTCACGATCTGAGAGAAGGCAGCACGAGGCATCCTTGGCGTGTTTTCACGCACACGGTCGAAAACAATGATCGTGTCGTAGAGCGAGTAACCCAAGATGGTGAGCAACGCCGCCACGGTCGCGGTAGTCACCTCCCTACCCGTAAGTGAGTAGACGCCGGCTGTGATCAGAAGATCGTGCATCAGAGCGATCAGAACGGGAACAGCAAACTTCCACTCGAACCGCAGGGCGATGTAGGCGCTGATAACAAGCAGCGAGATAATGATCGCCTTAATGGCGGAGTCCGCAACCGTCTGCCCGAAGGTCGGCCCAATCGACTGACTGTTGAAGTTAGAAGTTCCCTGGAACTGGCTGTCGAGCTTGGCGTGAACCTTTCCAACCTGAGCTGGGTCAAGCTCTGAAGTACTGATCTGGAACCCGTTCGTTCCGAGATCCTTATTGCTGACCTTCTGGATTGACACATTGGTCACGCCGATCGAATCAAGTGAGGCACGCACTTGATCCTCAGTCGCCGTCTGCTTGAGGGCAGTGACAATTCGCGTACCGGACGTGAAGTCCATGCCGAGATTCAGACCCTTCCCTCCGATTGAGAGGGCTCCAATGAGCAGGATCACGCCGGAAAGGGAGAAGAACCAGCGGCTTGCTCCCATGAAGTCGAAGTTCCAGCCCCGTTCCTTACCGGATGCGCCAAGAGCTGCAGGGCTTGACATGAACGATGTCCCTGAAAGCGCACCCAAAGCAGCCTGGGTCGCAGCAACTGCCGTGAGGAGCGACAGGATCGTGCCTAGACCGAGCATGACAGCGAAGCCACGGACGCCCGCTGTGGCGAAGCCGAACAGGATGAAGGCCGTCAAAAGGGTGACGATGTTGGCGTCGATGATCGCCGAGAGGCCCTTCTTGTAGCCCTGAGCAATGCCGGCTGGAATCGAACGCCCAGCTCGGATCTCTTCCTTGACGCGTTCGAAGATCACGATGTTCGCATCGGCCGCGACACCAATCGTCAGGATCAGACCGGCGATTCCGGGAAGCGTCAGTGTCACATGGAACGCCTTCACGACCGCGAAGAGATAGACCGCGTAGATCAGAAGCGCTACGCAGGCGATGGCACCAAGAACTCGGTAGAAGAGCAGCAGGAAGAGCATCACTACGGCGAGGCCGACAAGACCAGCGACGAGTCCCTGATCAAGAGCTTGCTTACCGAGGGTGGCTGAAACCTGCGTCTGCGAAATCGGCTTGAGGTTGATCGGAAGCGCACCTTGCTGCAGGAGCTTCGCTAGATCTTGGGCACTCCCAATGGTGAAGCCGCCAGTGATGATCGCTCCGTTAAGTCCATCAATGCCGTCAGGCAGGCTTCCGTAGTCCACGGAAGCAACTGAGATGAGCCGCTGGTCAAGGGCAACAGCGAAGTGCTGAACTGGGCGATTGCCCTGGTAGAAAGCTGCGAGGCCTTGGCCACGCTGTGAGATAGCGCGCGTCGTGTCGTGGAACGCGTTCTGCCCTCGGTCGGTGAACTTGAATGCCACATCAGGTGTGCCGCCCGTGTTCTGATCTAGATCCTGCTTGGGATCGCGAATGTCCTTACCAAAGACAGCAACCCGATCACGAAGCACATACCACTTGGCTGCAGCTGGGTTCTGCTGCATCTTGTCTAGCTCTTTGCCCTTGTAGACAGCCATCAACACGACCGTTCCCTGAGGAACTGTCAGAAGCTGGGAACCAGCAGGTTGCTTGTTGCCAGGCAGTGCCGAGTTGAGATCCTTCAGTGATGTGTCGGGCCCCGCGAGAAGCTTGGTTCCAGTCTTGTCAAACAGCCAGTACTGCGGGCCAACTCTTGAGATGTCGGCACTTGTTCGAACTGGCTGCTTCGAGGCAAGCTGAACTGCCTTAAAGAGGCTTTGGCCGCCCTCGGGTGAACCTGCAAAGCCCATCAGCTTGACCGAGGCCGGATCCTTAGTTGCAAGCCCGTCCGCGGCCAGCTTGCCCGCAGGGGTAATGACGTTGTTCTCCCAGTCGTAGAAGACCAACTGAGCCTGGCTACCGACAAGTTTCTGAGCCTTTTCAGCGTTGCTTACAGCGGGAAGGCTGACGGTGATCTGGTTGTTGCCCGAGGCCTGAATCTCGGGCTCGGAAACGCCAAGGGCATCGACCCGGCTGCGCATGATGTCGATGGCACGATTAATCGACTCAGTGTTCACCTTCGATTGAGGCGTTGGCTGAGCCTCGTAGACAAGCTGTACTCCGCCCTTAAGGTCAAGTCCGAGGTTGGTCGGATTGTCGTAGATCGCCCACCCAGCGGCGATAAGCAGAGCGCCGACAGCGATGAGTAGCCAGAGATTGATCTTCTTACGGGTCATCTGAACTCGCGAGACTAACCGGTTTGCGGGGTTAGGATCAGTAACAGGCCGCCGTCTTCATCGTAGGCGGGGAAAATGTCGGCCGTCGCGCGGGCTGGAAGGTCCCCTTCAGCGTTGACGCCAACCGGCTTGTCCAACGCTCGGACGCCCCATTCCAGAACAGTTCCATCACTTTTTAAAGCAATACTATATGCACCACCTGTACCTACCTGAATAATATTATCCAAAGTTATTGCAGGATTATTCGAAATTACCTTGACAGGAACACTTTTGTTAGTAATCGTATTATCTCCTAA
>CALJKH010000177.1 GCA_937973575.1 uncultured Solirubrobacterales bacterium
GATCTGCTTCAACAGCAAGAGCCCCTGCCACTGCCGCAACCGTCGCAGTTTCAAGACGGTGGCCCCGCTCAACCAGACCCGCGAGCTCACCGATCACTGCTACCGCGCCCTGTACCGCCTGTTCATTGCCCTCAAGAGTGATGACATTTCCGCGCATCCTGATTGAGCAATCTGAGCGGTCCTCCAGAGCGCGGAGGATGGTGTCCCCCTCCCCTGCGAGTTCAACCGCAGCGGAGTTGTCCAGTTCGATGGTCCTATGCACCCAGTGCCTCGCGAACGAGTGCGTTCACTCGCTTGCCGTCTGCACGCCCGTCTACAGCCTGCATGACTGACTTCATCGCCTGACCAATATCTGCTGGGCTTGAAGCTCCCGAGTCAGCAACTGCCTTCTCAACGATGGCTTTAAGTTCATCCTCACCAAGTTCGGCTGGCAGATAGCTCGAAATCAACTCGGCCTCAGAGCGCTCAGGGCCAGCGAGGTCATCTCGGCCAGCTTCCTCGAACTGATCAGCAGCCTCGATCCGGCGTTTGCGCTCCCGACGGAGAACGGCGAGTTCGTCTCCCGTTCCCTCCTTCTCATCCTTCTGAAGTTCCGCGAGCACAAGGCGGAGCGCGCTTACGCGGTCCTTTTCGCCAGCCTTCATGGCTGCTACGAGATCTGCCTTGATCGTTTCTTGGATCGTCATCTGACCTG
Source organism: uncultured Solirubrobacterales bacterium (assembly GCA_937973575.1). Taxonomy (GTDB): domain Bacteria; phylum Actinomycetota; class Thermoleophilia; order Solirubrobacterales; family Solirubrobacteraceae; genus WLNJ01. Next base: position 695 of record CALJKH010000177.1, read on the forward strand.
AAGGGTAGCCGGGACCGTCCCCGAGTACTAGGCCCTGATCCCGACTGCCGACTGGGCGCGTACTGACTACATGGACATGACCGGCAAGATCTGCCTCGTAACTGGGGCCTCAAGTGGAATTGGGCGAGAGGTTGCTCTGCAACTCGCGGAGGCTGGGGCGACTGTTGCGCTCTCGGCCAGACGGGAGCCAGAGCTTCATGAACTCGCTGCACGGATTGGGCCAAGCGCGACTGTCCACCCATGTGACCTGAGCGATCCAGCGCATGCCCTCCAGCTAGCCGACGATGTCGTCGCGACTCACGGCCGAGTTGATGTTCTCGCTGCTGTTGCGGGCCTCAAGGTCCCCGGCCCAATCGCATCTCTCTCCCTTGTAGATCTCGACGCCTCGTACCAAGTCAACGCACTCTCGCCAATGGCTCTGGCAGCGCGCCTCGCCCCACAGATGGTTGAACGTGGCGACGGAGTAATCGCGACGGTTACGACCTCTATTGCTGGCGGCCGCCGAGACCTCGGTGCATACGCCGGCGCCAAAGCTGCGCTCGCCTCGATGACTCAGAGCCTCCGCCAAGAGATCGGTGGAAAGGGAGTGGCTGTATTCAGCTTCGACCCAGGCTGGGTAAGGACTGGCATGTCGCCAGATGGCAAAGAGGAGCCTGGCGAAGCAGCTGCTCGCTTTGTCGCTCACATCGCCGCAGCGAAAAGCTCCCGCGAAGTTCTCGCCTAATCCGCTTCGCTCAGAGGCTAAGAACTAGGGCGCACCAGCCGCCCTTAGAGACTCTGCGTTCCTCGGAATAACCCAGAGGCGACCAAGCATCGATCACCGCAGCTGCCTGTTCGTCAAGTAGACCCGACAGCATTGCCTTCCTCGGGCGCCAGTCCCCCATCTTGCTGGCAAGATCAATCAGCACTGGAGCCAAGATGTTGGCTACGAGGAAGTGGGCTGTTGGCATGGGGTCCGTTCGTAGGTCGAGCTTGGATACATCAAGCTCCACGCCATTGACCAGAGCGTTGGCCGCGGTTGCCTCGACTGCAAGCTGGTCGTAGTCAGCGGCAATTACCGGCGCAAAGCCGAGTCGGGCGGCGAGAATCGCGATCACACCTGATCCACAGCCAAGGTCGAACAGGGAGCCAGCCGGGTCCTCATCCAGAAGCAGTTCCAGACAGAGGCTCGTCGTTGGGTGTGCCCCTGTGCCGAATGCGCGGCCCGGGTCGACGACTAGGTCATGGGCTTCGTCGCCGATTGCTTCCCATGGTGGCCGAACTCTCAGCCGTCCCTCGACCACAAGTGGCTTGTGGAACTCACGCCAACGTTCCTCCCACCCGTCCGCCACCTCACTGGTCGAAATCTCAACCCGCACTCCACCAATCACCGTCTCCAGATCGGGTAGCGAAGGGAGCTCGCCCGGAGCCCCGTAGATCGCGTACTCCGTCCAACCAGCACCGTCCACCTGCTCCAGTCCGTCAGGGGAGTACTGGAGGAGCTCTGCGAGAACTACATCGGCGTCACCCTCTGTAACGCGGATGGCAAGCCGGAGCATGCTGTTAGCTACGGCCCGGGTTGCCGGCTAGCGCGCTTCGAATCCGATCGAAGATTCCACCTTGTGACTCTGGACCATCCGGAAGAGTCTCGGCGAGCACTTCCATCAACATTCTCTCAGCGTCATCGAGGCGCGTCGGGACATGGACAGCAACGACGGCCCTGATGTCGCCTCGCCTGCGACCTCTGAGCGATGTCATCCCGCGACCGGAGACTTCGATGACGGAGCCAGGTTGAGTGCCAGCTGGGACATCGATTGTCACTGGCCCGTCTAAACCGGGCAGCTCCACTGTCGTGCCAAGTGATGCCTTGGCAACTGAGACATCTATGACTGTGACGAGGTCCTCGCCGTCACGGACAAATAGCTCGTGCCCACTGACTTGAACTACGACATACAGGTCG
>CALJKH010000178.1 GCA_937973575.1 uncultured Solirubrobacterales bacterium
CCACCAGCCTGCTCAGGAACAGCAACATGGTCCTCAATGTTTTCCTCAGCGACAGTCGGAGCACCCGCAGCCACAAGCCCGACGACTGGCAACCCTGGACCTGACACAAAACCCTTTACGCCTCGAGCCGCGCGGTCAACCAGTTCCATCGCACGCGGCTTTGTTGGGTCGCGCCTGAGCAAGCCGAGCTTCTCCAAGTTCGCGAGGTGGGTGTGCACCGTGCTGCTTGAGCTAAGACCAACTGCCTCGCCGATGTCACGAACTGTGGGCGGGTAACCGTGCTCGCTGGTGAAGCGACGAATCGTGTCGACGATCTCCTGCTGGCGGCGTGTTAGATCAAGCGGTGGCAAGTTGTCTCCCTAGGGCTTCGCGTTGTACGAACGGATGTTCGCAAGCGTATCCTTCGCCCCTGACGGTTGCGACTCCTGCCCGAGACGTCCCAAAACTTCGGAGCGGGTTATACTCGCGATCCACGCGCCTGTGGCGGAATTGGTAGACGCGCAAGGTTAAGGACCTTGTGTCCGAAAGGACGTGGAGGTTCGATTCCTCTCGGGCGCATGGAGCCCCGCCGAAAGGCGGGGCTTTCTTTTGCCCTAATTCGCTTAAGCGAACTTGAGGATCAGCAGCGTGTTAACTGCGAACGCAATGCCAAAACCAACCGTCCAGCGGTTGAGGTTGCGCTCGACGAGGGAGCCACCACCGAAGGGGCTACCACCGCTGCTGCCGCCAAAGGCGCCAGAAAGACCGGAGTCCTTGCCTGAGTGCATGAGCACCAGGATGATCAGGACAACCGAGATAAAGACTTGAACGATGCCTAGAAACAGAAACATTGAAATGAAGTCTAACCCTGATCCGTTGAAGGTTGCTGCTTCGCATCAAGCTTCTTCAAGATCTCCGCAGCTTCAGCCCTCAATGAGGCGTCAAGCTGCTGCCAGTCAGCCTCAGTGAGCTTGCCTGTTCGCCAGTCAAGTTCCGCATCGCGAATCTCGCGAAGCTTCGCGTCCCTGTCGGCCTCAAGCTCCATCCGGTCGGCAACGTTGGGGCTTGCTTTGGCGTCTCGCCGGCCTGCGAGCGCGGCAGCGTAGATCGGCTGGCCGATGAAGGCGACGGTCGCGAGGACTGCCAACATGATGATGACCAGGCCGATCATGCCTGCTTCTGCTTTCCGCGCAGAGCTGCAGGCCAGCTGACCCTGCGACGCAGCGGGGTACCTGCCGGCCAGATCGCGATCAGACCGCCAAGAGCGACGATGATCCCACCGGCCCAAATCCAAGTGACCATGGGCGACACAACAACTCGGAAGGTGAGTTGGGGCGATGAAGCAGCCCAGGTGTTGGCCACCTTTCGAATACCAAGGTCGCGCAGTGCAACAGCTACGCCAGCGGGCAGCTGCTTGAGCGGCAGAGCGTTGAGGCGCGTGTCCAGCCGGTTTACAAGTGGTTGCACCCTTGATGTGTCGGGCTCGACGGCCAGCCAAAGGTCCCTTAAGCCGCCAGCACGAAGTCCTACATGCGTCTCAGTCTCCCCTCCGAACTGGTCACTGACGCTGAGTTGAACATTCGCCGGGTAGAAGCCCTTCGTGGACTGGATAGTCCCGTCCGGCTTACCGTTGCGGGTGACTGTCATTAGCGCCCCAAGGGCAACCGACTCGCGGGTTATTTGGGTAACTGGCTTTGAGTAGGTAAGCGTGTAGCCCTTGGTCTTGATGCTCTGACCGGGCTTCAGCGATTGCTCCGTCACCTGCTGGAAGGACGAACTCGCAGCAACGCCGCAGAGAAGAACAACAAAGCCAACATGGACTGTGTAGCCGCCGTAGCGTCGACGGTTGCGCTGAACGAGGTGGACCAGCGCTACCGGCGCCGATTCAGAGGCCATCGCGCGACGCGCCTTCACTCCCCTGAAGAACTCTTGGAAGACGGTGCCAACGACCAGAGCAGCCAAGGT
>CALJKH010000179.1 GCA_937973575.1 uncultured Solirubrobacterales bacterium
CTCGTTAAGGGCAAACCAGGAGTAATTGGCTTTGTCGGCGCAGCCGATCAGCCAATCCCTCTGACGGCCCCTGAGGTTGACCGACTGCTCAAGGTTGAGCAGCCGACTTCAACCCCTGGCGCGACAGCTTCGGCACCGGCTCGTCCGGTTGCCCAGTTCAGCGTTGGCGAGACTGTCAAGGTCATCTCCGGACCCCTCTCCGACTTCTCTGGCGAAATCGCCGAGATCAACGAGGACGCAGCGAAGCTCAAGGTGCTGGTATCCATCTTCGGTCGAGAGACGCCTGTTGAAGTCGGCTTCGACCAAGTCAAGAAAGTCTGAACATGGCCAAGAAAGTAATGACGATCATCAAGCTGCAGGCCCCGGGAGGCCAGGCGAGCCCTGCTCCGCCAGTTGGTCCTGCCCTCGGTCAGCACGGCGTCAACATCATGGAGTTCGTCAAGGCATTCAATGCCCAGACGGCCCAAGACAACGGAACGACAATTCCTGTCGAGATCACGGTTTTCGAGGATCGTTCCTTCACCTTCATCACGAAGAGCCCGCCAGCAGCGGTGCTTATCCGTCAGGCAATCAACATCCCTAAGGGATCTTCAGAGCCAGGCCGTACGACGGTTTCCTCAATCTCACAGGCCAAGCTGCGTGAGATTGCTGAGAAGAAGATGAACGACCTCAATGCACATGACATCGATCAGGCGGCAAAGATCATCGCCGGTACAGCCCGCTCAATGGGCGTGGAGGTGACTGACTAATGGCAGCCCGTCTTAATCGTCGCGGTAAGAACTGGCGTGAAGCACGTCAGAAGTACGACCGCATGCGTGAGCACAGCCCATCAGAGGCAGTCGCACTCATCAAGACCCTTCGTGAGCCAAAGTTTGACGAGGCAGTTGAGCTGCACGTCCGCACTGGTCTTAACGTCCGCCACGCTGAAGAGCAGCTCCGCGGCACCGTTGCCCTTCCTAACGGACTTGGCAAGGATGTCTCGATTGCAGTCTTCGCACAGGGAGACAAGGCCAAGGAGGCCGAAGAGGCTGGCGCTGACTTCGTTGGCGGCGAGGACCTCGCAAAGAAGATTGAAGAGGGATTCACCGACTTTGATGTCGTCATCTCGACTCCTGACCTGATGCCAGTCGTTGGCCGCCTCGGCAAGGTGCTTGGCCCATCGGGCAAGATGCCGAACCCAAAGGTCGGCACAGTGACAATGGATATCGCCAAGGCAGTTGGTGAGTCCAAGTCCGGCAAGGTTGAGTACCGAACTGACAAGACCGGAATCGTCCACGTTGTTGTTGGCCGCATCGGTTTCCCTGACGCTGACCTCGTTGAGAACCTCAACGCTGTGATGGATGAGATCCATCGCGCCAAGCCATCTGCTGCCAAGGGTCGCTACATCCACTCGGTGACGATCGCGTCAACGATGGGTCCTGGCGTCAAGATCTCAACAGACGCGGGCGAAGCTGCCCCAGTCGCTAAGGCAGCACCAGCTGCCGAGGCACCAGCCGTCGAGGCTCCATCCGAAGAGGCCGTGGTCGAAGAGGTTGTCGTCGAAGAGCCAGTTGCAGAGGAGACAGTCGAAGAGACTGTTGAAGAGGTAGTTGAAGAGACACCAGTTGCAGAGGAGCCCACGGAAGAGGGCTAACGAATTTCAACAGCGCACCAACCGCGCCATTGAACCCGGGCATCCTTCTAGGAGCAAGTCCCGGAGAGGTGACGGGACGGATGACACACCAGCGAGGCTTCTGGCCCTGCTGAGGTTTCGAAACCGCCCGCGTCACGCGGGCGGTTCGCTTTTTGAGAGAGGAAAAGGATGAACAAGGAACAAAAGAACGTCGCGATCGAAGAGATCACGACCGACATCAAGGAGTCGGAGGCGATCTTCGTCGTCGACTACCGAGGAATGACGGTCCCACAGGCTGCAGAACTCCGCTCGAAGCTGCGCGAAGCTGACACAAGCCTGCGTGTCGTCAAGAACACACTTACCAAGCGCGCTGCGGAAGCTGCGGGTGCCGAGGAGCTCAATGAGATCCTCGTCGGCCCAACGGCGATCGCCTTCGTGCGTGGTGATGCTGCACTTGCCGCTAAGGCACTCGCAGCTGCACAGAAGGAGTACTCGATCCTCGACTTCAAGGGTGGCACGCTCTCTGGGCGCGCTCTCTCGATTGACGAGATCAAGGCACTTTCGAAGCTTCCATCCCGCGAAGTACTCATTGGCCAGCTGGTCGGACTCGCTGCGGCACCAATTGGTGGCGTTGTGCGTACGCTCGGCGGCTTCATTGGTGGGCTTGCAAGTCAGCTCGGCCAGATCCGCGATCAGGGTCTAGTTGGCGGCGATGCACCTGCTGAGGAGCCTGCTGCTGAAGAGGCTCCCGCAGAGGAAGCAGCTGCAGAGGAGGCTCCTGCAGAGGAGCCAGCAGCAACAGAAGATTCCCCAGCAGAAGAGGCTGCCGCTGAAGAAGCGCCAGCTGCTGATGCAGGTGATGGGGAGCCAGCAGCGGAGGAAGCACCAGCCGCTGAAGAGGCTCCCGAAGAGACGGCGTCTGCGGATGACGCCGCCGAAGCTGGTGACGAATCCGCAGATAATGACGACGATGGCGACGGCTCTGAAGCAGCCGACGCCGAGTAGAGAAGGAGGCCTTAAATGGCAACAACAGAAGAGTGGATTGAAGAGCTCAAGGGTATTTCGGTACTCGAGCTCGCTGAGCGCATCAAGGCTCTCGAAGAGGAGTTCGGCGTTTCAGCAACCGCAGTCGCAGCAGCTGCACCAGCAGCCGGTGGCGGCGGTGGCGGTGACGAAGGTGGCGCTGACGAAGGCGGCACTGTAGACGTAATTCTCACCGGTGGCGGCGAGAAGAAGATCCAGGTCATCAAGGTTGTCCGTGCGGCAACTGGCCTTGGACTCAAGGAAGCCAAGGCAGTCGTTGACGACGCTCCTCAGCCCGTCAAGGAAGGCATTGAGCGTGAAGAGGCCGAGAAGCTTAAGGCTGAAATCGAAGAAGCCGGCGGTTCCGTCGAGCTCAAGTAGTTATTGCGAATCGGCGGATCGGCTCGTGAGGCGCTATCCTCATAAGTCGGTCTGCCGATAGTCGCAGCCATCAGCACCTTGTTTCCCAACGAAATAAGGGCGTGATGGGGTCCGTGAGCGCTGACCAGCCCGCCACGCGGGTAGTCACATAGCAACAAGTTTGCGCGCGCCCTTGCAATTTTGGGTGCGCTCTTTCGTCCAAAAAAACCACTCGCCAGGAGGCAGCCAGTTGGCTCCCATCGCCCCACGGACACGTCGATCATTCGCGCGTCTCACTCAGGATCAAGTAGTTCCAAACCTCATTGACGTCCAGAAGAAGTCCTTCTTCGACTGGCTCGTCGTTCCAGAAGCAGGCGGCGGCCTGTTCGAGACGATCAAGGACATCTCGCCAATCGAGTCCTACGACGGCACGCTTGCCGTTGAGTTCGGCGAGTTCCGCTTCGGCGACGCTCCTGAAACGATCGACGAGTGCCGTAAGGCCTCGAAGACCTACTTCCGCCCGCTCTCAGTTGACGTCCGCTTCGTCGACACCGAGACCGGCGAAATCCGTGAGCAGGAAGTCTTCATGGGTGAGTTCCCATGGATGACCCCTCGCGGCACATTCATCATCAACGGCACCGAGCGTGTTGTTGTTACGCAGCTTGTCCGTTCACCGGGCGCCTACGTAATGGAGCCAAAGGATCCCGAGAAGCAGGTCTTCATCGCGAACCTGATGCCATCACGTGGTTCATGGCTCGAGCTTGAGATCGACAAGAAGGGCAAGGTCTTTGTCCGCATCGACCGTAAGCGCAAGCTCCCTGTATCGGTACTTCTTCGTGCAATGGGTCACTCCATTGACGAGCAGATCCGCAAGCTCACAAATGATTCTCTCTACATCCGTAACACGCTTGACGGTGACACCGTTGGCCGCCCCGACTGGACGATCCGGGCAGCTGAGTGGGCCAAGACGCGTGGCACGAAGGACAAGAGCATCCAGGGCCTCAAGCACCTCGTCGACTCACTTGCCGACGCAGAGAAGGGTGGAACTTGGACAGCCGCTGAGAGTCGCGAGTGGACTCAGAAGGCGCTTGCTCTCGAGGAGACAGTTCAGGAGGAGATGTCACAGGCATCATCCGACCTCGACACAGCCAAGTCAGACATCAAGAAGGCAAAGGTAGAGGCCAAGAAGGCTGACGGCGGTACGCCGGAGGGTAAGAAGGCTGACAAGGCTGTTGCTGACCTTGAGCAGAAGGAACGTGACCTGATCGCGCATATCGCAACGCTTGAAGAGGATCTTGTGATCATCAGCGAGCCACGCCAGATCCGTGAGGACGCGCTCATCGAGCTCTTCCGTAAGCAGCGTCCCGGCGAGCCGCCGACTCTTGACGCAGCTGAGGGCCTCCTTAACGGCATGTTCTTCGATGCCAAGCGCTACGACCTGTCACGCGTCGGCCGCTACAAGGTCAACGCACGCCTTGGTCGCGACGCTGACCTCGACGACCGTACGCTCGATCAGGAAGACATCCTCAACCTCCTTAACGAGCTTGTTGCGCTTCCGCGCGAGCTTGGTATGCCTGAGCATCCGGAAGAGGAGATCAAGGACTACGCGGCAGAGGCAATCTCATACCCGCGTGAGCCGATCGCCCACATGCTTGACGAGTACGAGCACTTCGGCAACCGCCGCCTCCGTACTGTCGGCGAGCTGATCCAGGACGCCTTCCGTGTCGGTCTTTACCGCATGGAGCGTGTGATCCGTGAGCGCCTCACCACTGAGGACCGCGACGCCATCACACCGCAGTCAATCGTCAACATCCGTCCAGTTGTGGCAGCACTGAAGGAGTTCTTTGGCTCCTCGCAGCTCAGCCAGTTCATGGACCAGGTCAACTCACTGGCCGGCCTTACTCACCGCAGGCGCCTCAGCGCACTCGGTGCTGGTGGCCTGACCCGTGAGCGCGCACCCATTGAGGTCCGCGACGTTCACCCGACTCACTACGGCCGTATGTGCCCAATTGAGACTCCAGAAGGTCCGAACATTGGTCTGATTGGTTCGCTCTCCTCATACGCTGAGATCAGCGATCTCGGCTTCGTCACGACCCCGTACCGCGTGGTCAAGGACGGCGTTGTCACCGACGAGGTAGTTCACCTCGACGCGACAATGGAAGAGGAAAAGAAGATCGCCCAGGCTCACCAAGAGTTTGACCCCAAGACCAAGAAGCTCAAGGGCACCGAGGTCGTCTGCCGTACGCAGGCCGGCCAGTACGTGACTGTCAAGCCAACTGAAGTGGACCTGATGGACGTTTCACCAGAGCAGATCTGGTCAGTCGCCACAGCGATGATTCCGTTCCTCGAGCACGACGACGCCAACCGCGCCCTGATGGGGTCCAACATGCAGAGGCAGGCAGTTCCGCTCCTCCGCACGGACGCTCCTCTGATCGGTACCGGCATGGAGGCACGTGCAGCCATGGACACCGGCGACGTAATCCTTTCCGAGGTCGCAGGCACAGTTGCCTACGTTGACTCGGCCAAGGTCGTCATTGAGACCAAGGACGGCGCGGAGACATACCCACTCCACAAGTTCACTCGTTCCAACCAGGGAACGATCATCCACAACAAGCCTCTTGTTTCAACAGGCGACAAGGTCCAGGTAGGCAGCGTTCTCGCTGACGGTTCCTCGACCTCAATGGGTGAGATGGCACTGGGCAAGAACCTGCTCGTTGCCTTCATGTCCTGGGAGGGCTACAACTTCGAGGACGCCATCATCCTTAGCCGCAGGCTGGTCAAGGATGATGAGCTGACCTCGCTTCACATCGAGTCCTACGAGACCGAAGCCCGCTCAACGAAGCTCGGCGACGAGGAGATCACGCGTGACATTCCGAACCGTTCGGAAGAGTCACTTCGTAACCTCGACGACCGCGGCATCGTGCGCGTTGGCGCCGAAGTTAAGTCCGGCGATCTGCTTGTAGGCAAGGTCACACCGAAGGGTGAGACCGAGCTGACAGCAGAAGAGAAGCTGATCCGCGCAATCTTCAAGGAGAAGGCGCGTGAGGTTCGTGACACCTCGCTGAAGGTGCCTCACGGCTCCGGCGGCGTTGTCATCGACGTTCAGGTTCTCTCAAAGGAGAACGGCGACGATCTCGGGTCAGACGTCAACGAGTCAGTGCGCGTTCTGGTCGCTAAGAAGCGCAAGATCTCAGAGGGCGACAAGCTCGCTGGACGCCACGGCAACAAGGGTGTTATCTCGAAGATCGTTGACGAGGAGGACATGCCATTCCTTGAGGACGGCACTCCAGTCGACGTAATCCTCAACCCACTCGGCGTACCAAGCCGAATGAACATCGGCCAGATCCTCGAAACCCACCTTGGTTGGGTTGCGGCAAACGGCTGGTATGAGGGCACCGACGCTGCCGACAAGGAAGCATTTGCTCACGCCAAGAACGGTGGCAAGGGACGCGTTTACGTCTCGACCCCAGTGTTCGACGGTGCCAGCGTTGCTGACGTCGATAACGCTCTCTTCCAATGGCAGGAGGACCACACGAAGTCCGGTGGTCGCATCCGCATGGACGTTGATGCAAAGGCGCGTGAGGGAATCAAGGCATCAGGCAAGATGACCCTGTTCAACGGTCGCACAGGCGAGCCGTTCGACCAGCAGGTCACTGTCGGTTACAAGTACATCCTCAAGCTTCACCACCTTGTTGACGACAAGATCCACTCACGTTCGACTGGCCCCTACAGCCTCGTCACCCAGCAGCCATTGGGTGGTAAGGCGCAGTTCGGTGGTCAGCGATTCGGCGAGATGGAGGTGTGGGCACTTGAGGCATACGGTGCCGCTTACACCCTCCAGGAAATGCTCACCATCAAGTCAGACGACACCATCGGCCGCGTTAAGGCGTACGAGGCGATCGTCAAGGGTGAGAACATCGCCGAGCCGAGCATCCCTGAGTCATTCAAGGTGCTCCTTAAGGAGATGCGTTCACTTGGCCTCGATGCGCAGGTAGTCAGCGATGCTGGCGAGCGCACTGAGATGGGCGAAGAAGAGGACGACCTGATGCGGGCAGCAGAGGAGCTCGGCATTGACCTCTCCGGCATGGCGGGCGGATCACGCGCGTCAGCCGTTGGGGATGAGGACCTTCCCGCAGACCTGCAGCTGTCCGAGACCGGCGGCGACGACGCGGCCGACGAGTAGTCGCGTCCCGCTAATCGGCACTTCAAAACAGAACGAGGAATCAGATGATTGACATCAACAATTTCGACGCAATTGAGATCGGGCTCGCTTCATCGAAGCAAATCCGTTCATGGAGCTCCGGCGAGGTAACCAAGCCAGAGACCATTAACTACAGGACGCTCAAGCCTGAGCGTGACGGCCTTTTCTGCGAGCGTATTTTCGGCCCGCAGAAGGACTGGGAGTGCAACTGCGGCAAGTACAAGCGTGTCCGTTACAAGGGCATCGTTTGTGAGCGTTGCGGCGTTGAGGTAACCCGCTCCAAGGTTCGTCGTGAGCGCATGGGTCACATCGACCTTGCTGCTCCTGTGAGCCACATTTGGTTCTTCAAGGGTGTTCCTTCACGTATCGGCTACCTGCTCGATATGGCTCCGAAGGACCTTGACCGTGTCCTCTACTTCGCAGCATCCGTGATCACTTCGGTGGACACTGACGCACGCGACAAGGACCTCGACAAGCTCGAGAAGGAAGTCAACAAGGTCATTGAGGCCTATGACGCCGAGCGTAATGAGCGCGTCAAGGAGCTCGAGGATTCACTTGCTCGCCGCGAGGATTACATCGCGTCAGGCAAGACTCCAAAGACCTTCACTGAGGACGACATCCTTTGGGCTGACACGCTCGAGGTTGACCTGTCCAAGGCATCCGAGGACGAGCGTGACCGCGAGGCCAAGGAAATGCGCAAGTCGGTTACTGCCGAAATCCAGGACAACGTTGACTACTACGAGGACGCAGCACAGCGCCTCCTCGACGCATGGGACGTCTTCAAGAAGCTCGAGCCCAAGCAGGTTGTTGACCAGGAAGGCGTATTCCGCGAGTTGCGCGAGCGCTTCGGTTCCCCTTACGGCTTCGGTGAGTACTTCACCGGTGGCATGGGTGCAGAGGCAGTCCGCGAGCTGCTCCGTGCAGTTGACCTTGAGGCCGAGGCAGTTGAGCTCGACCAGATCGTCCGCGAGGGCAAGGGTCAGAAGCAGCAGCGTGCAGTCAAGCGCTTGAAGGTTGTTTCAGCCTTCCTCAACTCCGACAACAAGCCGGAGATGATGATCCTTGAAGCAGTTCCGGTTATCCCACCGGAGCTTCGCCCAATGGTTCCGCTTGACGGTGGCCGCTTTGCAGCGTCCGACCTCAACGACCTCTACCGCCGAGTAATCAACAGGAACAACCGCCTCAAGCGACTCCTCGACCTTGGTGCACCAGAGATCATCGTTAACAACGAGAAGCGCATGCTTCAGGAAGCTGTTGACAACCTGTTTGACAACGGTCGCCGTGGCCGCGCAGTGACTGGCCCGGGCAACCGTGCACTTAAGTCACTCTCGGACATGCTCAAGGGCAAGCAGGGCCGGTTCCGTCAGAACCTGCTCGGTAAGCGCGTTGACTACTCGGGCCGTTCGGTGATTGTTGCCGGCCCGTCGCTGAGGCTCCACCAGTGTGGTCTGCCGAAGCTGATCGCGATCGAGCTGTTCAAGCCGTTCATCATGGCCAAGCTTGTTGAGCGTCGTGCTGCTCAGAACATCAAGGCTGCCAAGAAGATGGTCGAGTCCGAGATCCCAGAGGTCTGGGACGTA
>CALJKH010000180.1 GCA_937973575.1 uncultured Solirubrobacterales bacterium
TCCCTACACGACGCTCTTCCGATCTGTTGTCGGTGTTCTGACCCGCTCGCAGGGCGACTTTGACGAGATCCTTGACCAGTCAGATGTGATCGTCGAAGTGATGGGTGGGCTTGACCCAACCAAGGACATGATCGTGCGGGCGCTTTCAGCTGGCAAGCATGTGATCACCGCCAACAAGCAGCTCCTCAGCCGCCATGGCGATGAACTCTGGGCGCTCGCGCGTGAGAACGGAGTCCAGCTCCGCTTTGAAGCGGCAGTCGCCGGCGTTGTCCCAGTCATTCGCGTTCTCGGCGGCTCACTCTCCGGGGCCCGAGTTGACCGAATCCACGGCATCGTCAATGGCACCACCAACTTCATCCTTAGCGAGATGGCCAGCACCGGTGCTGACTACGCAACCGTGTTGAAGGAAGCACAGGACCTCGGCTACGCGGAGGCAGACCCAACTGAGGATGTCGCTGGCCTTGACGCCCGCGCGAAGATCTCAATCCTTGCGCGCCTTGCCTTTGGCACCAACATTGACCCCGACTCGATCCCATGTGAGGGCATTGAGCTAATCCAGCCTGATGACATTGCCTACGCGAAGGAGTTCGGCCTCTCCCTGAAGCTGATCGCCACTGCGGAACGCGTGGGCGAGGGCCTTTCGGTCCGTGTCCATCCTGCATTCCTCTATTCGGCACACCCGCTGGCCAGCGTTGAGGGCGCGTTCAACGCAGTCACGATCGAATCCGATGACATCACCGAGATCACCCTCTCTGGCCCAGGGGCCGGCGGCGTCCAGACCGCGTCGGCTGTCCTCGGTGACCTTGTGGCGATCGCCTCCGGCGCAGTCGCCGACATCCCGCCGGTCGACAAGCCCCTTCCGGTCGTCAGCGACTCGCAGTCTTCGTTCTACCTCTACCTCGAGGTAGAGGACCGTCCCGGTGTCCTCTCGCAGGTGGCAGCGGTTCTTGGCGACCACGGCGTCTCAGTTCGTTCGGTGGTGCAGCGCGGCCTCGAGGACAACGCCCGACTTGTGATGGTCAGCCACCCCGTCGCCGACAGCGCCTTCCAAGCTGCTCTTGCGCAGTTGGCCGACCTTGATGCCCTTCGATCCCCGCCACGCGCCATCCGCGTGATCGAAGAGGATTTCAGCTCCTAGCGATGCCCGGACTTATCGAGCGCTACATAGACCGCCTGCCGTTTGAGCAGGGTGATCCGATCATCAGCCTTGGTGAGGGAAGCACGCCGCTTGTTTACGCCTGCGAGGTAAGTGAGCGAGTCGGAGCCCGGGTTTGGCTCAAGCTTGAAGGTCTTAACCCGACCGGTTCCTTTAAGGACAGGGGTATGACTTCCGCAGTCTCCGCAGCAGTGCGCGACGGTGCAACAGCTGTGATCTGCGCCTCGACGGGTAACACCGCGGCGAGCGCTGCTGCCTACGCCGCGAAGGCTGGGATTACCTGCGCGGTAGTCGTCCCCGGCGGCAAGATCGCGCAAGGCAAGCTCGCCCAGTCCTTGATCCACGGTGCACGCGTTATTGACATTGATGGCAACTTCGACGTCGCTCTCCAGCTCGTCAGGGAGCTTGTCGAAACTGAGGCAGTCGCGCTCGTCAACTCCGTCAACCCATTCCGGATTGAAGGGCAGAAGACGGGAGCCTTCGAGATCCATGAGGAGCTGCCCGAGCTCGCTGCGCTAGCGATCCCAGTTGGTAACGCTGGCAACATCACAGGCTGGTGGAAGGGCTTTAAGGAAGTTGGAGTGGCGCCCCGCATGCTCGGCTTCCAAGCTG
>CALJKH010000181.1 GCA_937973575.1 uncultured Solirubrobacterales bacterium
TTCCCTACACGACGCTCTTCCGATCTCAAACCTGTTTGGACGCAGCGGCGGCGCAGCTAATTGTTCGCGAGGCTGGCGGTCAGGTTGCCTTCCACGGATTGCCGGACGGGCCGTTGTCCGCTCCGCTCGACCTTGAAGGTCATGCTCCGGTTACAGCCGGGCGTTGCGAGGAATCGTTGGCTGTCGTGATCCGCGTCTCCGAGCAGACTGCGGCTAACGCCGGCGCATGATCGACTGGCGAGTCGCCCGGTACATAGCCGGCCGGGTTGGCGGTTCTCCTCTTGAGCGCGGCCCTGACGAGAAGCTCGTGCAGGCCATCTGTCTTGATGCGGAGGAGCGCGTCCGTGGCTACACGCTGATGACCGGCGGGCCCTCGGCGCCAGTTGCCGAGGTTGTCCCGAGGGCTGAGTGGGTTAAGGCAAACACCTTGTCGATGGGCCCACTGCTTGATGCTGCGATTGACGGGGTGGGCGCGAAGGCAGGCGCTGCGTCGCGGGCGGCCAGCAAGGGGAAAGGTCCCGGTGTGGCGGTTGCAGCCACTGTGACTCTGGAGGCTGGGGTGATGTTGGGAATCCTTTCTCGGCGTGTGCTCGGGCAGTACGACATTCCACTGATCCCGCAAATCAATGACCCGGCCCCGCGCCTCTTATTCGTTGGGCCAAATGTGGAAATGGCCGCAAAATCTTTTGGCTCTGGAGCAAGCGACGATTTCCTCCGCTGGGTTGCGATTCACGAGATGACCCACGCTGTGCAGTTCTCGGCAGTTCCCTGGCTACGCGGCTATATCGGAGGCATGGCCGCTGACTTACTTGATTCGCTGAGCGACGCCCAGCCAACTGGCCGCCGGCCAGTCGCTGAGCTTGCGCGTGCCGCAGCCGGTAGGGCTGGGCGAACTCTGGCTGGGCGTGACCCGTTCGCCTTGATGCTCAGCGAGGAGCAGCACTCGATCGTCAACAGGATGCAGGCTGTGATGTCAGTCGTGGAGGGCCATGCGGAGCATGTGATGGACGCTGCTGGGGCAGAGGTGATCCCTTCGCTTCCAAGGTTGCGCCAGGCGATGGTCCGGAGGCGGCAGGCCCCAAATCCGCTTTGGCGAATCGTCAGCCGCCTGATGGGCCTCGAGATGAAGATGCGCCAGTACGAACAGGGCAAGATCTTCTGTGACGCAGTTGCGCGCGAGGCTGGCCCTTCGGGCCTGCTGAAGGTTTGGGAATCACCGGCAGCAATTCCCACAGCGGAGGAGATCCTCTCGCCGGCCAAGTGGCTCGCCCGCGTTATGTGAATCTCGCCACACAAGCATTCTTGGGTCGTACGAACGCCCGTTCGGTGCTATCTTGGTGAACAACATTAGATCTAATAAGCGTAGATCTGAACACAAGGAGCATTTAAATGGCAACAGCAGCCAACACCCAGAAGAAGGCCACAGCAGCTAAGAAGACAGCCGCTAGCCGCAAGACAACTGCAAAGAAGACTCAGGCCAAGAAGGCAGCCCCAGCACCTCTGACTCGCGTTGAGCGTGCGCGTGAGGCAGCTGAGCGCCTCGTAGTTGTGCCAGTAGGCGCAGCACTCGAAGCTCGCGACACAGTTGTCGCCACAGCTGAGGACCTGCAGACTCGCTTCGGTACCGCTGAAGCAGCTGAGAAGCAGCTTGAGAAGCAGATCAAGAAGTATGAGAAGCGTGGCGAGAAGGCTCGCAAGAACGTTGAGCGTCGCGTCAAGAAGACCCGCACAACTGCCGAGCGTCGCGTTAAGAAGACCCGCAAGCAGGTAGAGCGCGAGCTTAAGCTCCGTCGTCGCGAGGCTGAGAAGCTCGTCGAGCAGACAACCAAGGATGCAAACGCACGCCTTGACGCTGTCCGCGAGTCAGTTCGCCAGATCGACCTCGGCACAAGCGTTGAGTTCCTTCAGGCGCAGGCCGAGCAGGTCGTAAAGACCGGCCAAGAGGCAGGCGCTGAAGCAGTCCGTCGCGTCAGCGAGAGGATCGCTTCCTAGCGATAACCAATTTGCAACAACAGTCCAAGCCGCGGAGAGTAGCTTGGCACTGTCTAAAGATTCTGGAGCCTCATAATTCCGCTCCTGAATAAGCAGTATCTCTCCTCCCTGGAACCGGCGGCCTGGCATTTATGTCAGCCGCCGGTTCTCTTTCTGCCACACTGAGAAATCAAATGAGCGACAACAACACCCTCCCCAACGAAGATCAACTCAACGAGGCCCTCTCAAAGGTCATCGACCCCGAACTCCGCAAGGACATCGTCGAACTAGGCATGGTCCGCAGCGCGATCGTTCACCCCAACGGTGTCGTAGACGTCACCGTCTCCCTCACCACTCCCGGCTGCCCAATCCGTGGCCACTTCGAGAAGACAGTGGCTGAGCATGTCGGCGCGCTGCCTGGGGTGACCGGCGTCAACGTTGCCTTCGATGTTCTCTCCGATCAGGAGAAGGGCGCACTGCAGCAGAAGCTTGGCCGCCAAGGCGGACTTCCATCCGGGGCACTCGCCCAAGTCGGCCGCGTGATCTGCGTTGGCTCAGGCAAGGGTGGAGTCGGCAAAAGCACTCTCACAGCGAACCTCGCAACTGCCCTCGCAGCCGAAGGCCGCCGAGTTGGTGTCCTTGACGCTGACGTTTGGGGTTACTCACAGCCGCGCATGTTTGGCCTTGGTGCCACACGCCCTGATGTGAACGGCGAGCGCAAGATCATCCCTCACGAGTCGCACGGTGTGAAGGTCATGTCGATCGGCTTCTTCCTTGAAGAGGACAGCGCGGTCGTATGGCGTGGCCCAATGCTCCACAAGGCACTGACTCAGTTCCTTGAGGATGTCGCCTGGGGCGAGCTTGACGACCTGCTTGTCGACCTTCCACCAGGAACTGGTGACGTGTCAATGACTCTCGCTCAACTTTTGCCGGACTCGCAGTTCGTCCTTGTGACGACACCGCAGCCCGTCGCGCAGAAGGTTGCCCGTCGCGCCGCCGACATGGCAGACAAGTTCGATCTTGAAGTTGTTGGCGTTGTCGAGAACATGGCTGACTTCGTAACCCCAGCCGGTGAGAGGTTTGAGATCTTCGGCACAGGTGGCGGTGGCCTCCTCGCTGAGGAGCTCGACGTGCCAGTTCTTGGTCGTGTCCCCCTGACGATGCCGCTGCGCGAGAACTCAGACTCGGGCCTCCCGCTCGTCGTCGCCAACCCTGACGACCCTGCAAGCCAGGCAATCCGACAGGTTGCCCGCGGACTAATCGCAATCGCACCAGTCACGCCACTCCCAATGCTGGATGACGCACCGCCAGCAACGGGTATGTCGCTACCAATGGCCTAGCGGCCAGAAAAAACGGCGGCCAATTGGCCGCCGTTGCAATTCAGGAGTTCCCCTGACTCAGCGATTCGCGAAATAGTCAGCATTCGTCTGAGTGAATGCTGACCACTCCTCTGGGAGCTGGTCCTCAGCGAAGCAAGCGTCTACTGGGCAAGCCTCTACGCATGCGTCACAGTCAATGCACTCTTCTGGGTCGATGTAGAGCTGCTTGACGGTGTCGTAATCGGGCTCGTCAGGAGTGGGGTGGATGCAGTCAACAGGGCAAACCTCGACGCACGAGTTGTCCTTTGTGTCGATGCACGGCTCTGCAATCACGTAGGCCATATGTCTCTTCGTATTCCTTGCGGTCGGGGACGGTTCAAATTCAGTTCGCCCAATGGGCGCTAAGTCCTTCGGATGCTACACGCCAAATGACTAGCTGGCGAGGGGAGATAAACGGTCTTTCCACGGCAGGGCCTGTTCAAGCTGGTTAGCGACCTGGAGCAGCAGTCCTTCCTTGTTCGGCCCGGCCATCATGTGGACGGCCAACGGTAGGTCCATGTCCTCGCGTTGAGCAATCGGAATGCTGATTGCCGGCAGGCCTGTGACATTCGCGGAAGCAGTGAACGGAGTGAACTTGCCCGACCTTGCAAAGGTTGCAGCAGGGTTGTCTGAGCGCGGGTCAATCACGCCGTGCTCAACCGGCGGCTCGGCCAGGGCAGGGGTAAGGAGGATGTCCCAGTCATCAAAGAAGCCAACCAATGGCCGGCAGGCAGCGTTGAGCTGTGCCATTGCTCCCATGTACATCGGTGCTGGCAGAGCCATGCTCTGCTGGTAGACATGCCATGAGAGTGGCTCCATGTCCTCCGCTGTCGGCTCCCGGCCAGCGAGCATCTGAGCGAAAAGGATTTGGGTTGAAACTGCAGGCCCGAAGGCTGCGCTGAACAGGTGCGCAAGCATTGGGTCCTTCCAGCCTGGCTCTGCAATGTCGACACGATGACCCATGTTCGCCAACAGGTCTGCGGTCGTCTCAACAACCTTTGCGCTTTCAGGATCCACAGGCGCCTCAATCGGTGGCTCGGTTGTCCACCCGATCTTCAAGGTGCCGGGCTCGCGCTCAAAAGCCTTGGCGTAAGGCTCACTTGGTGGAATCGCCCAAGTCGCGTCGCCTGTCTCGTAGCCCTCAAGCTGGTCAAGGATCATCGCCGTCTCACGCGTGGTGCGAGTCAGGACGCCGTCCGTTACGAGGAATGAGTCACCCAGCTCAGGTGCAAGGCTGATCCGCCCGCGTTGGAGCTTCAAGCCAACAAGGCCAGTGCAGGCTGCTGGGATGCGGGTTGAGCCACCACCATCGTTGGCGTGGGCCACTGGCACCATTCCTGAGGCAACTGCCGCAGCTGAGCCACCAGACGAGCCGCCCGGAGTCCGGCCAAGATCCCACGGGTTATTGGCGCTGCCACCGCGGGTTGGGTCGGTGATTGGCATCAAACCCCACTCTGGGAGCTTCGTCTTGCCCATGATGATGAAGCCCGCCTCACGGAACTTCTCAACAAGTCGGGAATCGCTAGTCGCGCGGAAGTCGCCCATGAAGTTCGCTGAGAAATTGAGCGGCATGCCTGCGACAGCCTTGTTGTCCTTAATCGCGATGGGAACACCGGCGAAGGGCCTGTCGTCTTCAGAGTTGACCCGGTCCGCTGCAGCCAGGGCACCCTCGGCGTCAACGTAGGTGAAAGCCCCTACCTCGTCGTTCAAAGCCTCAATACGGGAGAGGGATTGCTCAACCAATTCGCGGGCTGTTACTTCACCCTTCTTGACCATTTTCGCCAGCTCGTCGGCTGGGCGGACCATCAGGTTTTCGTCGGCGCTCATTTTCATCTCCTGTGATGTTGAGCACGAAGCCTACGACCCGTGGCGTTTCGTGTCATCCTAAGAAGCAATGAGTGAGATTCAGTCAGGGCTAGAAGGCGTCGTCGCATTTGCGACTGAGATCGCCGAACCTGACAAAGAGGGTGGCGCACTTCGTTATCGCGGCGTCGACATTGAGGATCTCGTTGGCTCAGTTCCCTTTGAAAAGGTCTGGGGACTCCTTGTGGATGGCAGCTTTGAGCCTGGCCTCATGCCAGCCGAGCCGCACCCACTTCTTGTTCGCTCTGGTGACCCACGCGTAGACGTTCAGTCCGCTCTTGCGATGCTCGCACCGGAGTGGGGCATGGGCCAGATCTTGGACATCAGTGACGAGCAGGCTCGTGACGACCTTGCCCGGGCTTCGGTCATGGCGCTCTCCTTTGTTGCCCAGTCAGCACGCGGCCTTGGCCATGCCTGGGTACCTCAGGCTCAGATCGATGCTGGCAAGACAATTGCCGAGCGCTTCCTCCTCCGCTGGCGTGGCGAGGTAAACGCTGACCACGCCAAGGCCATTGACGCCTACTGGGTCTCAGCTGCCGAGCACGGCATGAACGCTTCAACCTTTACCGCTCGCATCATCGCCTCAACTGGTGCTGATTGCGCAGCAGCCCTTTCGGGTGCTGTCGGCGCTCTGTCCGGTCCACTTCACGGCGGTGCGCCATCACGCGTACTGACCATGCTCGACGGTGTTGCTGAAATGGGCGACGCTGACAAGTGGGTCAAGCAGGCCCTCGACAGCGGCGAGCGCCTGATGGGCTTCGGCCACCGCGTCTACCGCGCTGAGGACCCGCGCGCACGCGTCCTTCGCAGGACCGCCAAGGAGCTGAACGCACCTAGGTTTGAAGTTGCCGAGGCGCTTGAGACAGCAGCCCTTGCTGAGCTCAAGGCCCGCAAGCCCGACCGCGTGCTTGCCACCAACGTTGAGTTCTGGTCGGCAGTAGTCCTTGACTTCGCAGAGATCCCAGCAGACATGTTCACCAGCATGTTCACCTGTGCCCGCGTGGCCGGTTGGTCAGCCCACATCCTTGAGCAGAAGCGCGAGGCCAAGCTGATCCGCCCGAGCGCGAAGTACGTCGGCCCGGCCCCACGGCCGGTCGCTGACGTTGGCTAGTTAGCCAGCTGCTACTTAGCCGGCTTAGCCCCGACAGCGTGCTCGATTGCGTCGCGCATGAAGCCGCGGACCATCCAGAGTGTGTCGCGTGTGAGGTGGAAGCCGTCGAATTGAACTGGCTTTTCGTTCACAAAGGCTGGGCAGATGCGTTGGAAGCAGAAGATCGCCGCACCTGACATCCACGAAGCCCCAGCAGCCCTTGCTGCTGAAGCGTAAGTCGGCTCTTCATCAAGGATTTGCGGGTACGTGGGGCCGTTGCACTTCCTCACATTTGTCCCAGTGTCGAGGCATTGTTCAAATGGGGCATGTGGTGGAACTGGGCTGATGAACAACACCTTCGGCGAGTAGCTCTTCATGTGTTCCAAGAATTGTTGAGCAGCTGGACCAGCCTCATGAGGGGTTGCGACGATGATCAGGCCTGGTTTGAGTCGAGCAAGGTCATTGTCAACCTGAGTCACATGGTTTCCGCAGTCGTCGTTGTAAGCGTTTCGGCTGTGGTCAGTTGCAGGAGCGGTTGGGTCACAAGAGACCATCGTGAACGGGATCACCTGGGTGCCGGTCGGCAGGACTGAGCCGATCACCTCCCGCCACTGCGCAGCAACAGAGTTACCAACGAGGGCAACATTTTTCGACAGCCCATTCGGCCATGCCATGTCAGCGCCTCCGGCGCCTTGAACACCGCAGTTCATCGCTGCCGCGTAGGACCTAACAGTGAAGCAGGATGCGTCAGGACTAAGCGAGCGACCAAGACTGGCCTCTTGGATGGCCGCCTTCGAAACGCTAGCTATTCCTGCTGCCTTTCTCACTGCCGCCAGCCACCTCTTTTGGCCAAGGTCTCCTGTTGCGTCTGTAGCTGCGCCAGGGGCCAGATCCTTGCCATCGTAGGCCGCCCACCGAACTACCTGTGAAGAAACAGCTTGGTCAATCTGCGTCGAGTTAACACTAGGCCTTGCCCACAGAGCGATCAGGATCACGACCACAATGGTGCCAAGCATCATCACGCCAGCCTTGCGAGCGAGCGGGTTGCTCCAAGTCCACTTCTGGCCTTTCTTGCTGAGGTTCTCGCGCAGCTTGTTCAAGTGTTGGAACGGTTGCTCAATAAAGCGCCAGCTGGCCCAGGCCACTGCGATCGAAAGAGCAAAGAGAAGCGCACCTCGCGGGAAGCCGCCAAAGTCTGATTTAGGAACAAGTGCTGCTGCGAAGACAATGAGCGGCCAGTGCCATAGGTACAGCGAGTAGCTGATCTTCCCAACCCATCGCACTGGGCCAGCACTCAGTGCCTTGGCTACCGGAGTCGTTATGGCTGTGTTGATGCCGGCAAGCAACAGCAGGATGGTGCCGGTGGTCGGAAGCAGCGCGATTATGCCCGGGTAGCCCATGCTGTGGTTGATCACCACGAGGCCCATGGCGATCATGCCGGCGCCAGCCCATGCGGAGAGGTGGGAGCCCTTCGGACTGAGCCCCTTCCTTAGGAACGGAACCGCTGCCAATGCAGCACCAAACAGAAGGTCCCACGCTCGAGTGAACGGTGAGAAGTAGGAGGCCGCCGGGTTGGAGACTGTGAAGGCGTATGACCACCAGAGGGAAATAAGACCGAGTGCGACCGTCACCGTCAGCAGTCGGCGTTGCCAGTCCTTCGCCAGCAGCTTTGGAGCCACCCAACGATTGAAGCCAGCTGAGGCAATGAAGATTGCCGGCCAGACGATGTAGAACTGCTCCTCCACTGCCAGTGACCAGAACTGCTGAAACGGCGACTTATCTAGGCCAGGCGCAAAGTAGTCGGTGGAGAGGGACATCAGATGGAAGTTCTCCGCCCAGAAGGTTGACCAGAACGCATCAACCTGAGCCTCCGCGAAGCGGATCTGGTTGAACAGCAGCTTCGAAAGCAGCAGCGTTACTGCAACCGTGGTTAGCGCGGCGGGCATCAAACGGCGACTACGCCTTGCGTAGAACGCGCCAAAGTTGATCGCCCCCTTGGCTCCCTGCGCTGGGTTGCGAGCACGCTGGTACTCAGCCATCAAGAGCGAAGTGATCAGGTACCCCGACAGCGGGAAGAAAATGTCCATTCCGGCGATCCCGCCGGGGATTGGGAAATCAAGGTGGTAGAGGACACCAATGACGATCGCGACTCCGCGCAGTCCCTCAATGTCGGGCCGGAACGCCAGCTTTACGGGAGGGCGGCGCTTCTTTCGCTCACGGCGATTCCTGACACGAAGTTCGCGCGAGGTTGGCTCGCGGGGAGCGTCTGTCGGTAGGGGCAATTCTTCAGTGGGGGTGCGGTAACCCATCTGCCGTCACCAAGATAGAGGTTTGGTGCAGCAGGTGAGTAGGCAGGCTGAGGCGGTTCAGACAGCCCAGATAGCCAAAGCTGGCAGACCGACGCTGAGCGTCGTGAACGAGAAGACGGTAATGCCCTTGTAGACGGCTTTCTCAGCCACCTTCGGGCCCCATGCGAGGGGGACAAAAAGGAGTGGGTTGACGATCGCCCCAAAGGCGACCAATGCCTTAATCCAGTCGGGTGCGCCGCCGGCGACAGCGCCTACCGCGATCAGGATCAGGCTCATCATGATCAGGTCAATGTGGGCCTGAAGGAAGCGGTGGGGGACCGGAACGCCACGGCTGCGAAACCAGTTGGGGTTCTGAGTCGCAAAGAGAATAAGCCAGCCTGAGAGTCCAG
>CALJKH010000182.1 GCA_937973575.1 uncultured Solirubrobacterales bacterium
TGCTTGACTGACGAGACCATGATGATCGTAATGAAAGAGTCAGCAACGCCTGAGCAGATCGCTGAGGTCGTTTCGCTTATTGAAGGAACCGGCGCTAAGGCCCATGTGAGCCAGGGTGAGACCCTGACCGTGATCGGCGCGATCGGCGACAGCGAGCACGACAGCCGCGTCCAAGGACTGGGTCTGGATCTGCGTGATGATGTTGATCGCGTAGTGCCTATCGCTAAGCAGTACAAGCTTTCTTCACGTCAGATCAAGCATGGGGAGGACAGCGTTCTAGACATCTCCGGAACTCTCATTGGCGGCAACAACTTCTCGCTGATCGCTGGTCCGTGCACAGTTGAGTCACGTGACCAGCTGATGACAGCGGCTGCAGCTGTGCGCGACGGTGGTGCATCAATGCTCCGCGGTGGCGCATACAAGCCACGCACATCCCCCTACAGCTTCCACGGACTCGGGGTCGAAGGTCTTGAGCTTCTCGCTGAGGCCAAGGCTGAAACCGGGCTGCCAATCGTTACCGAGCTGATGGATGCCCGTGAGATGGACAACATCCTTGAGGTTGCCGATGTGATTCAGATCGGTGCGCGGAACATGCAGAACTACACACTGCTGACTGAGATTGGCAAGGCCGGGCGCCCCGTAATCATCAAGCGTGGTCTTTCGGCGACGCTGGAAGAGCTGCTGATGGCCGCTGAGTACGTTCTCAAAGAAGGCAACGAGAACGTAATTCTTTGCGAACGCGGTATCCGCACCTTCGAAACTGCATACCGATTCACCCTCGACCTCATGGCCGTGCCAGTGCTTAAGGAGATGACGCACCTTCCAGTGATCGTTGATCCAAGCCACGCTGCTGGTCGCCGTGATCTAGTCGAGCCGCTTTCGCTTGCCGCAGCTGCGGTTGGAGCGGACGGAATCATCGTTGAGGTCCACCCGGATCCGCAGAATGCTGTCTGCGATGGTCCGCAGCAGATCGAGGCCGTTGATTTCGCCGCCTATGCCAAGAAGGTCGCAGCTGCTGCGGCCCTCGCCGGCAAGGCTCTGGCGCCGCGGCCTCAGAGCGTCTGATCGAAAGGCACGGTGATCCCGTGCGTGTAGCGATTATTGGAACTGGACTGATTGGAACATCGGTCGCGATGGCCGCTGCGCAGGTGGATGGGCTTGAGGTCCTCGGCTGGGATCCAAACCCCACCGAGCTTGCTGAAGCTGCGGCCAGGTCAGGACTTACAGAGGCCGCCTCGCTCGAGCAGGCCGCGGCCAAGGCTGATCTAGTCGTCGTTGCTGCGCCGGTGGGCCAGCTCAACTCCGTTGTCTCGGAGGTGCTTGCAGCCGCCGGTGAGGATGCTGCGGTAACTGATGTGGGCTCAACTAAATACGGAGTGGTGGAGATGAACGGCGATCCGCGCTTCGTCGGAGGTCATCCACTTGCCGGTGGCGAAGTCGGCGGAGCAGGACAAGCTCGGGCGGACCTCTTCTCGGGTGCGACCTGGTTCCTCACTCCGGTCGAGTCCACGGCAGGCGTTCAGCTTGAGCGCGTGTTTCGGTTTGTGAGCGAGCTCGGCGCTCGGCCTCGCGCCGTTGCTCCTGATGTTCATGACCGGATCCTTGCCACTGTTTCGCACCTTCCTCACGTGCTCGCAAATCTGCTTGTTGCAGAGGCCTCTGGGACTCTCATGGAGGAAGGCGAATCGCTCCCAGCGATTGGTCCAAGCTTCCGCGATGCAACCCGAGTAGCTGGTGCGCCTACTTCAATCTGGGCCGACATCTACCTCTCTAACGCACCTGCATTGATTGAGCGCCTCAAGTCAGTTGAGGAAAGCCTCGCGCGTTTCCGCGCTCTGCTCGAGTCCGGCGACGAAGCTGGCATTGCAGAATGGAATAGTCAGGCTGCGGACATGAAATCCAAGTTGGCTGCCGAGCCAGCTTCCGCTGCAGCGGCGAAGAGCATCCAAGTTAAGGTGCCAAACCGCGCTGGAGTCCTGGCAGAGGTCGCACTTGCCCTCGGAGGCGCCGGTATCGGCCTCGCTGACTTGCAGCTGCTGCCAGCCGCAGATCGTGCGACCGGGGTGATCGTGATCGGGATCGAGCGCGACGATCAAGTTGAGGCTGCCACTGAGCTCATCAGCGGCCTTGGCCACCAAGTGACAGAGGTTGAGTGACAACCCGCAGCTTCACCCCATCAGGGCCGCTGCATGGGCGCCTTCGCACAGCCGCTGACAAGTCGCTGTCGCACCGCGCCGCTCTTTTCGCAGCGATGGCTGAAGGCGACTCGCAGATTGACGGATACCTTCTCGGCGAGGACACGCTCAGCACTCTGGGACTCCTCCAAGCTGTCGGCGTTGGGATTTCACGAGATGGCCACAGTGTTCGAATCTCTGGAGTTGGCCTCCGGGGGGCGGTTGAATCAGCCGCAGTTCTCGATGTTGGAAATAGCGGGACGCTGCTGCGTCTGGGCGCTGGATGGCTTGCGGGCCAACCGGGCCGATCGTGGACCCTTGACGGCGACGCCTCCATCCGCAGTCGGCCCATGGGTCGGATCGCTGAGCCGCTGCGGGCGCTCGGCGGTGAGGTCACGCTCACTGACGGCTGCGCTCCGCTCACTGTCACGGGTAAGGGGTTGAAGGGCGGGGAATGGGTTTCCCCAGTCGCTTCAGCTCAGGTCAAGAGTGCAGTACTTCTCGCTGGACTCAACTCTGAGCAAGGCTCCACCGCGGTTGAGCCGGTTGCTTCTCGTGACCACACTGAGCGAATGCTGGCTGAGCAGGGCGCTGTTCTCCGAATCACCAATGGGCCTGATGGACATCGCGTCGAGGTTGATCCCTGTGACCAGCTGCTAGCTGTCGACCGAGTCATTCCAGGAGATCCCTCATCGGCGGCTTTCCTCGCTCTTGCAGCTGCGCTGGTTCCGGGCTCTGAGGTGACGATTGAGTCCGTCAATCTCAATCCGTCTCGGATCGGTTTCTTCAAGCTTCTGCGCCGCATGGGTGCGGATGTGACTGGCCTTCCGCACGAGAGAGATTTGCTTGATCCGCTTGCCGCTGAGCCAGTCGGTGACATCACCGTCCGCTCATCGAAGCTGTCGGGAATCGCCATCGGTGGTGAGGAGATCCCCGCTGCTGTTGACGAGATCACCTTGATCGGCCTCGCCGCCTGTTTCGCCGAAGGCGAGACGACGGTGACCGGGGCTGCTGAGCTACGGGTCAAGGAAACCGATCGGATTTCTCGGCTCTGCGAGATCATCGGCCAGCTGGGCGGCAGCATTGAGTCAGCTGAGGATGGCTTCACGGTTGAGGGGGCAGAGTCTCTCCGCGGCGGTGAGATCGACAGCCACGGCGACCACCGCCTCGCGATGCTTGGTGCTGTCGCAGGGCTGGCAAGTGAGAACGGGGTGGAGGTCGCAAACTTCGCTGCGGCCGACGTTTCCTACCCGTCCTTTGAAGCTGACATCCAATCCCTCGCCTAGCCTCCAGCACATGGTTATCGCAATCGACGGGCCGGCTGGGGCTGGAAAAAGCACAGTTGCCAAAGCAGTGGCGGACGATCTAGGCTTCTCGCATCTCGACACTGGCGGGATGTACCGAATCGTCGCGCTCGCGTCGTTAGAGCTTGGGGTCGGTCCACTTGAGGCTGCGCAGATAGTTGAGATTGAGCCAGGACCGCCGCTTCTGATGAACGGTGTGGCACCCGGTGAGCGGCTGAGGACGCCGGAAGTGACAGCGCGTGCCTCCGATGTCGCAGGTGATCTGGCAATTCGCGCGCTCCTTGTTGACAAGCAACGCCAGATTCTTGGGAGTGGTGATTGGGTTGCTGAAGGTCGCGACATCTGCCAAGTCGTCGCTCCTGACGCAGAGGTGCGCGTGTGGCTGACCGCAAGCCCAGAGGAGCGGGCTCGCCGTCGCGCTGCACAGTCAGGGCAGCCGGTTGAAGAGGTCCTTGCCGAGCAGACCATCAGAGATGCAGCCGATGACGGCCACGGCCGCTCGACATTGAGCGCGCCAGAGGGTGCGCATGTGGTCGACACAACTGCGCTTTCGGCAGATCAGGTCATCGCCAAGATCCGGGCGCTGGCAAACGCTGCCGGCGCTTCGGTCTAAGCCCGGGCATACTCAGTAGCAGTGCGCAAGATCGCCGTTGTCGGCTACCCCAACGTAGGAAAGAGCTCGCTCGTTAACCGTCTCACGGGAACGAAGGAAGCAGTCGTCCATGAGACGGCTGGTGTTACGCGCGATCGTAAGGAGCTTGAGGCTGAATGGAACGGCCGCAGGTTCATCCTTGTGGACACCGGTGGTATCGACGAATCTGAGGAGGGCGACATGGCCTCTCAGGTTCGGATGCAGGCCAAGGCCGCTCTTTCTGACTGCGATGCAGCGCTGATGGTTGTCGACTCGAAGTCTGGTCTTAGGCCAGGGGACGAGGAGGTTGCCGACATGCTGAGGCGCTCAGACATCCCGGTGCTGCTTGCGGCTAACAAGTGCGACACCGTTGCCGAGATTCCCTATTCCGCTGAGTTTCATCGTCTTGGTCTAGGCGAGCCACAGCCTGTGAGTGCAGCTCAGGGTCTTGGGACTGGCGATCTGCTCGACCGCCTAGCGGAGATGATCGGTGAGGACATCGGGCTCGGACCAGAGCTTGAGGAACCAGTTCGACTCGCGCTAATCGGTCGTCCTAATGTTGGTAAGAGCTCAATGGTCAACCAGCTCACCGGCGAGCAACGCGTAATTGTTTCCTCTGAGGCAGGGACCACCCGTGATTCCATCGATACTCCGCTCGAGATTCCGGCTGACCTTGCAGGCGGCCGCAAAAGAACCGTCCTGCTCGTAGACACTGCGGGAATTAGGCGCGCTGCAAAGATTGAAGGCGAGCTCGAAAAGGCCTCCGCCGCGAGATCAAAACGCTCAGCGGAACGCGCCACTGTGGCTCTCGTCGTTTGTGACGCCCTTGACGGCGTTACCTCACAAGACCTTCGGATCGCAGAGATGGCGATGCAGTCAGGTTGCGCAACTGCGCTTGTCCTGAACAAGTGGGACTTGATTAAGGACAGCGATGAGGACCCGGATGAGGTGCTTGCTGATGCCCAAGCGTTGGCCGGTGCCAAGCTTCGTCTGCGTCCAAGGGTCCTAACCGCGAGTGCTCTGACCGGGCGCCAAGTAAGCCGACTCCTCGCTGAGGCTGTAGCGCTATCTGACAGGGCCAGCGAGCGGATCCCAACGCCCCAGCTCAACAGGTTCCTCGCTGAGATCACAGAAGCCCGCCAGCCGCCAGCAGTTCAGGGCAAGCGACTCAAGATTCTCTACGGCGCGCAGACCGAAACCGGGCCTCCACGCTTTTCGATTCAGGTCAACAGCAGATCTCGAATCACCAAGGCATACGCCTATTACATTGAGAATCGCCTTCGTGAACGGTTCGGTCTAGAGGGTGTTCCTCTTGTAATCGACCTTGTTGAACATCGGTCGCGTCGTAGCGAACGCTGAAATCTGAACCACACGCCAGCATTAACGGCTGCGCATGCCGCTAACCTGTGGATTCCCTGAAACAGCAAACGAAGCGAGCATTCACCGCATGAGCACTGCCGACAACTCATACCTCTTCACTTCAGAATCAGTGACGGAGGGTCACCCTGACAAGGTTTCCGACCAGATTTCTGACGGCGTCCTTGACGCCTGTCTCGCAGCAGACCCAGGCTCACGCGTGGCTTGCGAGACACTCGTAAACACGAACCTTGTTGTCGTTTCTGGCGAAATCACAACAGCCGCAGACCTAGACATCGAGCAGATCGCACGTGACACGATCACGAAGATCGGTTACGTCGACTTTGACCCTGGCTTCGATGCCAACAAGGTTGAAGTGCTCGTCCGCGTTGACAAGCAGTCACCGGACATCGCTCAGGGCGTTAATGCGTCAGACGAGGTTCGTTCAGGCCAGGCTGAGGGCGACGAGGCCGAGCAGGCTGGAGCAGGCGACCAGGGAATGATGTTTGGCTACGCGTCCAACGAGACAAAGAGCCTCATGCCTGTGCCGATCCACATTGCTCACCGTCTTGCTGAGAGGCTCACTGCGGTCCGCAAGGATGGAACTCTGAGCTACCTCCGTCCCGACGGCAAGACCCAGGTATCGGTCCGATACGAGAACGGTCGCCCGACTGGTGTTGAAAAGGTGCTTGTTTCGACTCAGCATGGTCCTGAGGTCGAGCGTGAGCAGATCACCGAGGACCTTTGGGCCAACGTGATTCTTCCTGTCCTCAATGAGGAAGGTGTTCCGTTCAACGAGGCTGAGGTTCGCGAGTCACTTCTCGTCAACCCGACCGGCATCTTCGTCGTTGGTGGTCCTGTTGGAGACTGCGGTCTCACCGGCCGCAAGATCATTGTTGACACCTACGGCGGCATGGCTCGTCACGGTGGCGGCGCCTTCTCAGGTAAGGACCCATCAAAGGTTGACCGTTCAGCTGCCTATGCAGCTCGTCACGTGGCGAAGAACGTTGTTGCTGCCGGTCTTGCTGACCGTGCAGAGGTGCAGGTTGCTTACGCCATCGGCGTGGCTCATCCTGTTTCAGTCATGGTCGAGACCTTCGGTACCGAGAAGATCGGTCGCGGTCGCATTCAGGACTTGGTTGATGAGCACTTCGACCTCCGTCCAGGCGCATTCCGCCGCAGCCTTGACCTTCACCGTCCGATCTACTCACCAACTGCTGCCTACGGTCACTTCGGCCGCGACGGCTTCAGCTGGGAGGCGACGGACAAGGCCGACGCTCTCCGCGAAGCAGCCGGGCTCTGAGAATCTTGAGCGCGCCCGCGGGCGCGTAATGCTGTGAGGATCGCCCGGGTTCAGCCTCTAACGACTGCCCGGGCCCTTCGCGGCCCGTTCGACTATCTCCTCGATCCTGACTTTCCAGAGGTTGCGGTTGGAACACGGCTCCGAGTTCCGTTCGCAGGGCGGAAGCTAGATGCCGTCGTCGTTGAGCTCGACACCAAGACCGATGTTCCCGAGGGCAAGTTGGCGCGTCCCCTTGGCGTTCTCGACCAGGCTGTCCCAGCTGATCTTGTAGATCTCGCACTCTGGACTGCGGACGCCTACTGCTCAACTCCAGCTCGCTCCCTAGCGCTGGTATGTCCGCCGGGCGGCGGCAGGACTACCGACAAGGTGGCGCTCTATGCCTCGATCACCCCTGCGGGCCAAAGCGCCCTCACAGACGGGAGCCGGCTTACCGATGGGCAGCGGGAGGCGTTGACACTCCTCGCCACCGGACCAGAGTCGGCAGCAGCAATGGAGCTAGGACATTCTGGATTGAGGCGGCTTGAGGGGAGGGGGTTGGTTGATTTGAGTAGCGAGCGTGTGCTGCGACGGCCAGCTCCATCGCTGCTCGACGCCGGGCGGGTTGCTCCTAAGCTCAACTTAGAGCAGCAGGCCGCAGTTGATGTGATCGTTGGGGCAATGGAGGCGGGTGCGGCTGACCGCGGATTCCTCCTGCACGGGATTACTGGTTCCGGTAAGACGGAGGTTTACATCCATGCTGCCGAGGCTGCTCTGGCATCAGGTCGCGGGGTCATTGTCTTGGTTCCCGAGATTGCTCTTACACCTCAGGCTGTCTCGCGCTTCACTGCGCGTCTGGGTGACACGGTTGCCGTCCTTCACTCGGGCCTTTCTGCCGGTGAAAGACATGACGAGTGGCGGCGACTCGCGGATGGCGATGCGAGAGTTTGTATCGGGCCTCGGTCTGCGGTCTTCGCGCCAGTTCACGAGCTCGGTTTGATGATCGTTGACGAAGAGCATGAATCTGCCTATCGAAATGACGGCGACCCCGGCTATGACGCTCGCGAGTTGGCCGCACGACGGGCAGAACACTCTGGTGCTGTGCTGGTCGCTGGGAGCGCCACGCCACGGCCGGAGAGCGTGCGCCGGTTGAAGCACTTGCGGCTCGAAGGGAGAGCAGACGGTTCACCTCTCCCTCCAGTTGAACTCCTTGACATGAAGGGACAGAAGGGCGTACTCCATTCAAGCTCCGTCGAGGCCCTTGGTGATGTTCGTGACTCCGGCGCTAAAGCCATTGTCTTGCTTAACAGGCGCGGCTGGAGCAACTTCGTAGCCTGCGGGGGATGCGGGCACACGTGGAGCTGCCCATCCTGCGATGTGACATTGGTCCTTCACCGAGCCAAGAACCGACTGGAGTGTCACCACTGTGGACACTGGGAAGCAGTTCCACAACAGTGCCCGGAGTGTGGCTCTTCGAGCGTTGGCCGCCACGGCGCGGGGACCGAGCGCCTAGCTACGGAGTTGTCGGGTCTTTTCGGGGGGACATCCTTTCCAGTCTTCCGCCTAGACACCGATGTGACAGGCGGGAAGGGGGAGACCGAGCGAATCCTCGCGCAGTTCCAGCAGGCCGACTCAGGTGTCCTTGTTGGGACTCAGATGGTCGCCAAGGGGCACGACTTTCCCGATGTAACGCTTGGAATCGTTGTAGACGCCGACTCGACGCTTCGTTTCCCGGACTTCCGAAGCGAGGAGCGAACCTTCCAACTGGTTACGCAGCTCGCTGGACGTGCGGGCAGAGGACCGCGGGGAGGAAAGGTGCTCGTTCAGACTCAGTCCCCAGACGCTGAGTCGCTCCGCTACGCGGCCCAACACGACGCCGACGGGTTCCTGGAGGCTGAACTTGAGCGTCGGGACGCGCTTCACTATCCGCCAGCGTCGGCGCTTGTGAGGATCCAGTGTGCCGGACATGACGAGCTAGCGCTCGAGCAGGTCTGCGAGCAACTTATTGAGCTCCTTGAGCAGACAGAGTGCGAGGTCCTAGGGCCAGCGCCGCTCTTCAGGCTGAAAGGAAGGGAGCGGCGCCAGATAGTTGCTCGGTCAACCGACCGTGCGCTGGTGGTTCGCTCTGTGAGTGAGGCTGTTGCGGCTGTTGCGAAGGAGGCATCGAAGGGTGCTGTCGCAATTGGCACAGAGGTTGACGCTGGTTAGAATCGCCTTGTGAGCACCAGCGAAGAACGGCAGGAGCGCCGAAACCGAGATCACATCGATGCCGAGCGTCGAGCGCGCCGCGATGCTGCGCTTCAGCACATTCGCCAGTGGGGAGACCCAGTTCTGCGAGCTGTAACGAACGACATCACTGATTTCAGCAGCATGCAGGAACAGGTTGAGCGGATGACGATGCTTATGGACGAGGCAATCGGCTGTGGGCTTGCAGCGCCCCAGGTTGGCTCGCTCAGCCGTTTCTTCATCTACAAGGTTGAGCCTGATGCGCCCGTCATCGCGGTAGTTAACCCCCAAATCACATGGCGAAGCGATGAGGTTGCCACTGACTTTGAGGGATGCCTGAGCCTTGAGCCGATTGTGGTTGAGGTTGAGCGTCCTGTCGCCGTCAGGGTTGAAGCCCAGACAGTCACAGGGGAGAGCGTCGTTATCGAAGCTGAGGACTTTGAGGCGCGAGTCATTCAGCACGAGTACGACCATGTCGACGGCATCCTGATTCTCGATCGCACTGAGCCTGATCAGAAGCGGGAGGCTTTGGAGATCCTGAGGCGTCACAACACTGAAACTCCAGCCCTTTGAGTTACGTCTACATCGGGACTGACGAATTCGCAGCTGCTGTGTTGCGGAGTTTGGTCGGGGCCGGGCGCCAACCAGCGCTTGTTATCTCGCGACCTGACGCTCCGAAAGGGAGAGGGCGCAAGCTGAGCCCTCCGCCGGTGGCTGAAGTGAGCTTTGAGCTCGACCTTCCGACCATCCAGCCTGAGGACATTGCCTCGGCTGAGGTTGATGAAGCTATAGACGCCGTCGATCCGGTGGCGCTCGCTCTCTGTGCTTACGGGGCGATCATTCGGGACCCCTTGCTCACAAAGCGGCCGATACTCAACCTGCATCCTTCTCTGCTTCCGAGATGGCGCGGAGCGACCCCGATTGAGCGGGCAATAATGGAGGGCGATACCGAGACGGGCGTGTCCATCATTCAGCTTGTGGATGAGCTTGATGCGGGGCCAGTTGCGTCTCAGGCCGGAATCCCGATTCTCCCAAGTGACAACTTTGAGTCCCTTTCAGCGCGTCTTGTGGACGTCGGCGCCCAGCTTCTAGCCACCGAGCTAGCGAATGCTGAGGCTGGCGAACTCGCCTTCACACCCCAGGCGGGAGAAGGTGTTACCTACGCGGAACGGTTCGCCGCAGAGGATCGATTCCTAGATCCCAAGGACAGCGCTGCGACTGCTCTTCGCAAGTTGCGCGCCTTGACGCCACACATCGGTGCTCGGCTTCGGCTCAATGATGAGGAAGTCTTGGGTATCAAGGCAGCGAGCCTTGCCGAGCAAGCTGTTACGCCGGGCGAGATCCGACTTGAAGGCTCATTGGCCCTAGTTGGCTTCGCTGACGGCACTGTCCAGATCGATCGTCTTGTTCCGCCTGGAGGGAAAGAGATGAGCGCCTCTGACTGGCTGCGTGGACGTGGCAACTGAATCGGCCGCGGCATGCGGCATGATCGCTGCATGGACGGCACAGGAGGCTCCGCTGAATCGGAACTCGGTCCAACCTGCCCTGGCTGCAATGAGCCGTGGTTGCGGCCGAGTGCTAAGGCCGGACGCTATCGCTGCGTTTACTGCCTTCGTCGCTACGAGCTCACGTCCGTCTGCCCATCCTGCGGCGAGCATGGGACGATTGCTCGCATGAGTTCCGGTGGCCCGATGAAGTGCAACCAGTGTGGTGTCAGCATGCTGAAGGAGATCTGAGATGCCAGTCATTCCAAGCGGCGTGCGAATCGCTCCTTCGATCCTCTCTGCGGACTTCGCTCACTTAGGTGATCAGGTGGCCACCGCGATGGACGCCGGCGCGCGCGTGATCCACGTTGATGTGATGGATGGCCAGTTTGTTCCCCCGATCACGATGGGTCCAATCGTTGTTAGCGCGCTTGCCGATCAGGTGAAGGCCGCTGGTGGCATTCTCGACGTGCACCTAATGATTGACGCTCCCGAATCGCAGGTCGAAGCGTTCGCTGCGGCAGGGGCCGACACGATTGTTATTCATGTTGAGGCGACCAGCCATCTACACCGAACACTCGGTGCGATTCGCGAGGCCGGCTGTCTGGCGGGGGCCGCTGTATGTCCTGGGACGCCGGTGGAGGCTCTGGCTGAGGTTGCGGACCTCCTCGACCTCGCCCTTGTGATGAGCGTGAATCCGGGCTGGGGTGGACAGAAGTTCATTCCGGCGAGCACCGAACGCATCGCGAAACTGTCCGAGCTTCTTGAAGGGAAGGTTCCGATTGAGGTTGACGGTGGTATTGACGAAACGACAGCTCCACTCGTTACAGAGGCAGGAGCCTCGCTCCTCGTAGCCGGGTCAGCAATCTTCAGTCGCCCCGATCCAGCTGGGGCCTATGCCGCGATTGCCGCAGCTGCCGGGGCTAGCTAGACGCTTGTAGCTGTGTCGTCTACGCGCGGCCGTGCGTAGACGAATCTCAGAAGGACTACGAGAAGTCCCGCAGCGCCTGCGTAGCCAATCTCTGCTCGATGCACTGGATCCGAGATCACTGAGGCTGCGCACCAAGCGATGAAGAATGCGGCTGACACGAGCCACGCCCCAGCTGCGAGGCGGGCATGCCCGCGCGCGAGTGCAGCCTGATTAAGAGTTCCTGCGGTCAGATGGAATCCCATTCCGACGGCGACAATTCCCAGCCCCATTCGGTCATAGGCGCCACCCGTGTTGGCGAATAGAACGGACATGATCCACGGGCCCGCAATGAGCATTGCCGCGGCCATCAGACCTGCGAATCCCCAGATCGCCAAAACTGTCTTCCGGATCGCGGCCTTGAAAGCCTCAAGGCCACCGGTCGCCTCTAGGCCTGCCAAGTGCGGTAGCAACGATGTCTGGATTGCTTGAAAGAGCTGCAGGGGAGCTCGCGCAATAAGCAGAGCGTTGAACACCAACCCAGCGGCAGCAGTTCCGGCCGCCGTCAGCGTGACAGCGATCACGGCGCCATTCAGAAGCGCCTGCTCGGCCAACATCACTCCGAAGACGGCAGCTGCAAAGCCAGCCCCGCGCCGGAGGGATAGGTCGCCGGCTGCCTCCTCGGCCGCTTCTGCTCCCGGACCACCCTCAATAGCTGCATCGAGGGCTGGAACGATGGACGATGGATCATGCTCAGCACTTGGCGCGTCGTCTTTGCGGGCAAAGGCGGCGGGAACAACCATCAGCGATACGCATGGGGCAGCAAAGATGCCAAGCGCGACGATGTTCTCACCGTGGGCAATGCCGACTGCCACAGCGAGTGCGAAGAGGAAGCGGGCCACTGACTCGACAAATACAAGTAGTCCGTAGAGGCCGAACCGTTCATGCCCGGCCAGCCATCCGCGCGCAAAGTACGAAGCGGCATATGCCAGCGTTGAACCAACGAGGATCCAGTAGATCGCGTCGCCGCCAGGCCCACTGAAGACCTTCGTGATGATCTGCTCCTTCAGCGGAAGAGCCACGGCGAGGAATGCAATGGCAAAGCCAGCTTGGATCAGGAGCGGGACACGCAGTGGATGCCCAGTAAGTCCGCGGGCTCTGCGGTCAGCGATGGTTCGAGAGAGGAGCTGCTCAATCGGCCGGTAAATGACTGAAACGATCACGAACAGAATGCTCCAAAGGAGAGCTATCTGGTCATATCTACTATCTCCGTTGAGTGCGTGGCTCGCGACGGTGAAGTAGCCAAAGGTGACTAGCCCGGTTGACGCGATCCCAATCGAAAGGATGCGAGCCCCGGCGCCAAATGAGCGCTCGGTCGTCTCGCTCTTACTCATGCTCAGCGGCGAACGAGAAGCATCGTCCACGGGAACGGTGAGCGTGCTTCAACAACGTCTCCGTGCTTGGACAGCATCTTGATGAAGGAGGCCTTTGACCAGTGGTTGATGTGGCCAGGCGTATTACCAAGGTCGGTTACATACTTGCCGCGGCAGAAGTTGACGATCCGCCAGAGAGGCTCGCGCG
>CALJKH010000183.1 GCA_937973575.1 uncultured Solirubrobacterales bacterium
TGAATCTGACCTGAGTGAAGGTCCATTGTGAGAAGTCGGTCAAGGCCGGCAGCCTCAAGCATGCGGGCTACAAGGCGTGCGCTGATTGGCTCACGCGGTGCGCTCTTCTTGTCCTGGCGGCTGTAGCCGTACCAAGGGCAAACTGCGATCACTCGGTGAGCAGAGCCGCCGACTGCAGCGTCGATCATCACCATCAGCTCCATCAGAGCGTCGTTGGCGGTGAGACCAAGCTCAGGGTTTGCGCAGATTGGCTGAACGAGGAATACGTCGGCTCCACGAATGCTTTCGTGGAAGCGGCAGTAGACCTCACCGTTGCTGAAGGTCTTCGTTGTAATCCCGCCAAGCTCAACGCCAAGGCGGTCAGCGATGCGGGCTGCCAGCGCTGGATTAGCGCGACCGCTGAAAAGCATCAACCTCTTGTCGTAATCGATGTCGAGGTGAGTCCCTGCGGCTAGTGCGTCCTCGATAGTGCTCATTGCGGGCCGAGTGTACGCCCCTGCCGGGACGGGCGCGGAAGTGGACCCGGTCCAGAGTGGCTCAGTCATCAGCCTGTTCCCTCTCTGTGTAGCCCTCAATGTTGGTCTGGCGGGCCCGCGCAATTCCTAGAGCTCCGTCTGGAACATCCTCAGTGATTGCTGAACCGGCCGCGATCACAGTCCCTTCCCCAACCTCAACTGGCGCTACAAGCGAAGTGTGCACTCCGGTGCGAGCCTTCGCCCCAATCACAGTGCGGTGCTTGTTGCGGCCGTCGTAGTTGGCAGTGATCGTGCTGGCTCCCAAGTTGGCACCAGCACCAATATCTGCATCGCCGACATAGGAGAGGTGAGGCACTTTGGCGCCCTCCTCCAACTTCGAGTTCTTGATCTCGACGAATGTCCCGGCCTTGGCTGACGGCCCGATGTCAGCACCAGGGCGAAGGTAGGCGAATGGGCCGACCGTGGCGCCGTCGCCGACCTTGGCAAGCACTGCGCGGGTCATTGTTACCTCTGCCCCATCGCCAATCTCAGCGTCCTCCAAAACTGTGTGCGGCCCAATAGTCGAACCAGCGCCAACGATCGTCGTGCCGCGAAGGACAGAACCAAGCAGGATCTTCGAGTCCTCACCAATCTCAACTGACGCGTCAATCACGACTGAGTCAGGCGCCTCAATCGTCACGCCGTTGCGCATGTGCGCAGCGCAGATGCGGGCCTGGGCGATGCGCTGAACTGTCGCAAGGTCAGCACGGTCGTTGACTCCGATCGTGAGAGCTGCGTCATGCACCTCAAAGGCTCCAACCTTCTGGCCTGCCTGAACGAGTGCTGCAACTGCGTCGGGCAGGTAACGCTCGCCCTGGGCATTGGCCGAGCCAACTCCGGCGAGAAGCGCCCCGAGGCCGTCAGTCTTGAAAACGATCACGCCAGTGTTGACCTCGCGGATCAGAAGCTGCTCTGGGGTGGCGTCGGCTTCGTTCTTCGTCTCGACAACCTTGGCGAAGTTGCCGTCAGCGTCGCGCACGATTCGGCCGTAGCCGGTTGGGTCATCCAAAGTCATAGTGGCCACGGTCGCCGCAGCTCCGGAAGCAGAGTGCGCTTCAAGAACTGAGCGGATTGTCTGCGCGTCAATTAGCGGCACATCACCGGCGAGGACGATCACCGAGTCAGACGACCCAAGGTGGTCAACCGCCGCAGCTAGAGCACCAGCAGTGCCGTCAGGCTCAGGCTGGACTGTGTGGAGAACGCCTTCTGGAAGGTGGTCCTCAAGGGATCCGTCAGGCGGACCAACAACCACGGTTACCGTCGCGCCAGCCTCCCGGGCAGCCGAAATTGACCATGCGACCATCGGCACCCCGCATACGGGGTGCAGAACTTTTGCAAGCGGTGACCGCATGCGAGTGCCGCGTCCTGCGGCGAGAATGGCGACTGCCACGCCGTCCACAGCCTCTGATCGTAACCGGACAGCGGTACCATCGCTTCTCAGCGCAGCAGCGTTGCGCGTTGGGGGATCGTCTAATGGCAAGACTCCGGCTTTTGGTGCCGGCTATCGGGGTTCGAATCCCTGTCCCCCAGTCAGCCGCCTAGATCTAAGAAATCAGCGAGGCAACTTCAGGATCCACAAGCGGATCAGCCTGCGCAGCCCGAAGGTCTGCGTCAGACACGAGGTCCCGCTCGGCACGAAGAAGTCCAGCCTCAAGGCCAGACACATCTCGCGCAGCAGCAAGCAGCCCGCCCGCAGACCTTGGACCTCCGTCGCCTGCTGCCCTCAGTAGATCGAGGTTCGCTGGCGCCAGAGCAAGCAGGTACCAACCGCCAGTCAGAGTTGGACCGAGGATCAGCCCGCAACCTGCTTCTAGGTCAGACCGCAGGTCCGACGCAAGGCCAGCTCCGTAGGTGATCAGCGCCGGCCGAAGCACAAGCAACCCATCAGCCCATTCAGCGGCCGCCACCAAACCCTTGTAGTCGGTGACGACTGGTTCACCAGCAGAGACGGTGGCCGCCCACTCAGTTGCACGAGCTAGCAGCCGGGCGCTCAACGCCTCTCGAGCGGAGCTGTCTAGTTGCCCAGCCAACCCTGGCAGCGGCCCCGACTCGGAGTCCTCAACCAGGACAAGAGCCCGCAAACTGTCTGTCTTTGCCTTGCTCATTGATTCGAGTCTAGGTGCGACCCAGCGGGAACTACCGAACCCTCTGGACTAATGTGACCAGCATCACCTATTGTTGTAGGTAGAGAAACGACTCCCGGGAGAGAGACACCTATGAAACGCCTTGTACTTGCTGCAGTAATCGCAGCATCCGCCATCGCACCTGCAGCAGCGCAGGCCGACGTAACACCGTTCGGTAATGCCTGCACGGTTCAGAACACCGTCCGGTTCTGCCCGGCAACTGACCTGAACCAGCGGCCAACATCTTTCGACGGCACTCCGATTGACGCCGACGTAACCCTTCCTGCCACCGGCAGTGGCCCATGGCCAACGATCGTGATGGTTCACGGCTACGGCGGCAGCAAGACAAGCATGGAGTCAAACTCGGCCCCGACGACTAACGGCCTCAACAACGTCTCCTATGCTGCTCGCGGCTACGCAGTCGTCAACATTTCCGAGCGTGGCTTTGGCCGCTCATGTGGTCACGACCCGGCTACCCGCACGACCGGCTGCGATCACGGCTATGTCCACCTGATGGACACCCGCTACGAAGCCCATGACGCCCAGTACCTGCTCGGCGTGCTCGTTGACGCTGGCATCGCTGACCCAGCAGCACTCGGCGCAGTGGGTGGCTCCTACGGCGGCGGCGCAACCCTTGAGTTGGCGTACCTCAAGAACCGCGTTCGTAATACCGACGGCACCTATTCAACGTGGAAGAGCCCAATCGGCACTCCCCTCAGCCTCAAGGCCGGCTACGCGATGATCCCGTGGTCAGACCTTGCCTCAGCATTGGTTCCAAATGGTCGCTACCTCGACTTCGACTCAAGAACCGCAGGCCTGTCCACCTCACCCGCAGGTGTTGCTATCGGTTCGTACATCAGCGGGCTCTACAGCTCGGGCGTTAGCTCAGGCTGGTACACCGGCGCTGGCGTTGACCCTCAAGCAGACCTCACGACTTGGCGTAACGAGATCTTCGCTGGCGAGCCTTTCGGCACCAGCGCTCTGGCCGACCTGAAGAAGATCAGCGACTACCACAGCGGCTACACCGTGAGTGGAACACCTTCCGCTCTTCTGATCCAGAACGGTTGGACTGACGACCTCTTCACACCAGCAGAGGCACTGCGCGTCTACGAGAGCCAGAAGGCTGCGGGCAACAACAATGTTCGCTTGATCTTCAACGACGCAGGTCACGCCCGCTCGCAGAACAATGCAGAGACAACCGACTACATGAACCAGCAAGGTCGTCTGTTCTTCGACAACCAGCTCAAGGGCATCTCTGGCGGCATGGCGCCAGGCGCAGCAGCTGCAATGGGCATGGGTTGCGACGGTGCAGCAAGCGGCGGTCCTTGGACTGCAACCAGCTGGGAGAAGATCCACCCCGGCGTTGTTAGCTACACCAACAAGAAGTCACAGACGATCAGCCGTACTCCAAGCCTGATCGGCGGCGACAAGAACACTGCTCTTGCTCTTGATCCGCTGACCGGCTCAGCTGGCGCATGCGGCAAGTTGACTGACATCAAGGAGCCAGGTGTAGCTACCTACACCTTCCCGAGCAAGGGCTTCACGATGCTCGGCCTTCCAACAGTTCAGGCAACGATCAAGACGACCGGCAAGTACGGCGTCATCAACGCTCGCCTCTGGGATGTAAACGGTGGGCAGCGTCGCATGATCACCCGCGGCGTGTACCGACTGCTTGACAACCAGAGCGGCACGATCACCTTCCAGCTTCACGGCAACGGCTACAACTTCGCAGCCGGCCACACAGTGAAGCTTGAGCTCCTGCCACAGGACTCGCCCTACTACCAGAACACCAAGGGCGTATTCACAGTCAAGGTGTCAAAGGTAACTGTTGAACTCCCAACGCTTGAAGCGAAGAACTCAAGTAAGGGAATCACCAGCCCAGTGATCAGCAAGTTCAAGCGCTGATCCTCAGTTAAGCATTGGCAGTAAAGAGCTCCCCGGTTTCGACCGGGGCGTTTTTTCGCCACGTGTAGATCTCATTAACCCCGCGTTAACAAGATGAGTACAACTATCAAAGTCGGTAGCGGAAATATCACATTTTAGAACACGAGTTATTGGGAGAAGAAGTGATAGCAAGAGTTATTGTGGTCCTGTCAATTGCGATGTTAGTAGCGCTACTTGCCGCTCCTAGCGCCCCTGCAGCGGGCTCCCCGCGCAGCATCTGGCATCCGGAACTTGTCAAGCCAGTGACGGTGACGGACCCACTGAACGCTGTTTCGACTAATTCAGCGTCGTCCCCACATCAGTCACCGCTTGCCGCTACAACCATCGCGCCACTGGCGACTCAGAGTGGAGG
The DNA here is from genome assembly GCA_937973575.1 of uncultured Solirubrobacterales bacterium. Lineage (GTDB taxonomy): Bacteria > Actinomycetota > Thermoleophilia > Solirubrobacterales > Solirubrobacteraceae > WLNJ01. Next base: position 4,935 of record CALJKH010000183.1, read on the forward strand.
CGCAACGACTTGCTCCCTCGGCTGGCATTACGTAGCGGCAAGCGCTAACAGCTTTGTAGCTGGCAACTGCCATGAAGGGTGGTCATTCACAGTCTCATACATCCAATGGGATGACCTGCACACTCTTTTCTGGTACGGCGGAGCGATCGGAGGGCACTACAACGGTTGCGGCTGGATGCGTGAAACCGACATCGGAGTACCAACCGACTACTCACAATCAAGCACCTGCG
>CALJKH010000184.1 GCA_937973575.1 uncultured Solirubrobacterales bacterium
CTCAAGTCTCTGGGACTTCTTAGCCGGCTGACCGTCAACGCGAACTCGGCCGTCGGAGATGGCACGAACCGCCTCCGTGCGCGACTCAAGATGGCCGGCAAGAAAGCTGTCGAGCCGAACCCCACTGTCCTCTTCACTCGCTTGGAGTTGCACGCTGCCTCGAATTAAGTTCAGCTGTGATCACCAAGAGGATGACGCCGGAAGTGATCGCTATGTCCGCAATGTTGAAAGCGGGCCAATGCGGCAGCTTGATGAAGTCAGTCACTTCGCCTCGCTGAACTCGGTCCCAGAAGTTCCCGACCGCGCCTCCGATCACAAGCCCTGTGGGTACCCATGTGCCGGGCTGACTCGCGTGGCGCGCGAACCAAATGAGTATCGCTATCGACGCGACCACGGTCAGTGCAGGAACAAGCCAGCCCGTACCACCAAGAGCTCCGAATGCAACACCCTTGTTCCCGACCCGCACAAAGTCGAGGAACGCGACGCCGTCGCGCCTCTCTCCCGGCAAGAAGTTTGACCTAATCCACCACTTCGAAAGCTGATCGGCCCCGAAAACGAAGAGCGCTAATGCCCCGGCCAGCAACCAGGACTGACCTACCCGACCCACCGTCAACCTCCGATTAGGCTGACTATGACGCCGCCGCCGATTTGAAGCACGAGTAGCGCGACGATCGGCGAGATATCAACCGGTCCGAGCGGTGGAATGAACCTCCGGAAAAGACCGATGTACGGCTCCACGGTTGAATCAAGAAAGTGGAAGACAGGAGCCAGTCCCCCAACTCGGGCGCCGGACACAACCACCCAGGACTTAACCACCCAAGCCACAACCAAGATGCTGTAGACGAGGATGAGCGCAGAGAGAAAGTCTGCGATCTGAAGTCTCAGTGTTAGAAGGACCATCGGGCCTCAGCCTATGACAGCGTCAACCGCGGCCTTGACGGCGGCTGGTAATCCTGCCGCCTCCATCGCCGCAACGCCACGCTCTGTAGACCCTCCTGGAGAGCAGACCTCAAGTCGAAGTCGCTCAGCGTCACCCTCCCGAACCTCAAGCAGGGCAGCTGTGCCGGAAAGGGTCTTCATCACAAGTCGTGAGGCCATCTCTTCGCTCAATCCATGCGCTGTCCCAGCCGCGACGAAAGCCTCTACAAAATAGGCAATCCAGCCCGGCGCGTTGCTCGACATGGTCATGGCTAGCTCAATGTCGGCCTCGGGAAGGTCGACCAACTCTCCAAGAGATTCCAGGACAGGGCGGATTCCAGCTGTGTCCGGACCGTTTTCGGTGGGCCAGCAGACCACTCCCTGTCCGAGCTCAACTGGCAGGTTAGGAAGGATGCGGAACGCAGGGGTTCGCGTATATGCAGTCCTGATCTCGTCAAGACTGACCGAGCCGAGAATGCTTACGACAGCATTGGCGACTCCGTCTATCTCGCGGCCAACATCCAGAAGTTGCGCTGGCTTGTGGCAAAGAAAGACAACATCAGCCTTCTCAGCAACAACGGTGTTGCTGTGACAGACCTCTCCGCCGAGCTCAGCGACCAAAGCAGCAGCTCTGTCGGTAGCTGGATCAGAAACAAGCACTGGCTGCTTCCAACCACGAGCCAGAGCAGTGGCCATCGCGCCAGCTCCTATGAGTCCGATCTGCATGGCTGCCCAGTCTCCCTCGACCGGACCACTAGGTCTGGTTGAAGAAGCCCTTCTCGATCAGCTCAGCGCGTTGCTCAGCCGAGAATTCAACATTGCGAGGAGTGACGACGAAGACCTTGTCCGCAATCTGCTTCATCCCACCCTCAAGACCGTAAGCAAGGCCACTCGCGAAATCAATGACTCGCATGGCAAGGGCATGGTCTGCGCCTTGGAGATTGATGATTACGGGGACACCATCCCGGAAACGATCGCCAACATCTTGTGCGTCGTTAAAACTCTTAGGCGCAACAAAGTGAACCCGCTGGTCCGAACGTCGCGGCTCGACGGAGCGAAGCTGGCCCCTTCGATCCCCAGCGTCGTCGTCACCGAAAATGTCGTCGATCTCATCACGGCGCGAGCGTTGCGGGAACCTGCTGACCGATGAGCGTTCGTCCTTCGGTGCAGACTTCGACTCGGCACGGGTGTGGGACCCAGTGTCCCAATCATCTACATCGTGCTCTTCAGCAAGCCCGAAATAAACAAGCGTCTTTTGAAAAGTGTCTTTGAGGGCCATCTTTGATCCTTCGCCGTGGGTAACACTGCTCCTGCACACCAATAATGGCAGGCAGGGTGGCGACAACGCCGCTAATTAGCTCAATTCCAAAGTAGGGAGCCAACCCGAACCATCGTGGCCCCCTCGGATACGGCGATTTCATAGTCCTGACTCGTGCCCATTGAAAACCGCTCAAGTCC
>CALJKH010000185.1 GCA_937973575.1 uncultured Solirubrobacterales bacterium
GACTGGAGTTCAGACGTGTGCTCTTCCGATCTCTTTTTTTGTCCCGTTACTTAGTTGGCAACGGAGACAAACAGCTTTGAAGCCGCCGCGACGGCTGTCCGGGCCGCCGCGGTCGCTTCGGCACCGTTCGGTTGAGTGAACGGCGGTGTGGATGTTCGACGGCAGTCCGATTCTCCCGATCGAGCTGCGACACGGCACGCCGGCGGCCAGTGGGCTCCGAAACTTCGGCCCGGCTGTCCTTGGCGTTGCGATGCGTAAAAGCGAACATGTGTTCCCAAGATACGCCGGGCTCCGGACAGCTGGTGCGAAAGTCAGCAAGAACTGTTTCAAAGCCCGGAAAATCAGTTGATTGAGTTGAGCTCGTGGCAACTGGGCGTCACGCGTTTAGGCCCGTTCGGACGCTGGTAGGCTCCTCGGACGGCGCGATCGCGTCGCTACTCAATCGCAAGGATCTCAGTGGAGAAGTTCGTAATCGAAGGCGGAGTGCCGCTGTCCGGCACTGTCACAGCAGCAGGTAATAAGAACGGCGCTTTGCCGATTCTCGCTGCGTCTCTTCTGGCTTCGGCTCCAGTAACCGTTAGGAACGTCCCTGCAATTGCGGACGTCGAGACGATGCTGCAGCTGATTGAAGCGCTTGGCGCGACAGTCGAACGCCCCGAGCATGGAGTCGTCGTAATTGACGCCTCGGCGGTGACCGAGACATTGGTAGACCGGGATCTCTCGGAGCGTATTCGGGCCTCGTTCCTTTTGGCCGGCCCGCTCGTGGCCAAACTCGGTAGCGCAACGATGCCTCCACCAGGCGGAGATGTGATCGGGCGTCGGCGACTTGACCCTCACCTTGATGCGTTCCGAGCGCTCGGGGCTGACGTTCACCATGGGCGTGACATCACAATCTCGGCTCCAGCTGGACTCAAGGCCGCTGACATTCTGATGGACGAACCGTCCGTGATGGGAACGGAAAACGCCCTACTAGCAGCGTCGCTTACTCAGGGCACCACCGTTCTCCGTAATGCAGCGAGCGAACCTCACTGCCAAGACCTCGCACGCATGCTCGTCGCGATGGGCGTCGAGATCGAAGGCATCGGTTCTAATGTGATGACTGTCCACGGGCAGGAGTCGCTTTCTGGTTGCGACCACACGGTGGCGCCTGACCACATTGAGATCGGCTCCTTCATGGCGCTTGCAGGCGTCACAGGCGGCGAGATGCGCATTGTGGACACTGTTCCTGAGGATTTGAGAATGATCCGAATGGTCTTCGAGCGTCTAGGCCTTCGGAGCGAAATCGACGGTACGACTGTTCTGGTCCCTGGAAATCAGGACCTCGTCATTCAGAACGACTGGGGTGGATATCAGCCGAAGGTTGAGGATGGTCCTTGGCCAGCCTTCCCAGCGGACCTCACTTCGATCGCGCTTGCCCTTGCAACACAGTGCGATGGTTCGGTGATCATCCACGAGAAGATGTTTGAGAATCGCCTCTTTTTCACGGACAAGCTTCAGGCGATGGGCGCGGCCATCACAATCTGTGACCCACACAGAGCGTTGGTGGTGGGCCCCCGCAAGCTTCGCGGCGAGCGCTTGGAGAGTCCGGACATTCGCGCCGGCATGGCGATGCTGATCGCAGCCCTTTGTGCTGAGGGTGTCACAGAGATTGGAAACATCCGACAGATTGATCGCGGCTACGAGCGGATTGATGAGAGGTTGAGGGAGCTTGGAGCGAAGATTGAGCGGGTTGCGGACTCGGACCTAGTTCGATGAGTTCCGGCGATCCGAGAATTGCGTTTGCCACACCGACTGGCACTAGAGACGTTCTTCCTGAGGAGCTCCGTGAGCTACGAGGGATAACCAGGGCGATTGAGGATTGCTTCGCTGATGCTGGCTATGGCGAGGTCCGGACTCCGACCTTGGAGCACGAAACCCCTGAAAATGCTGGGCTTGCGGCCTATCGGCTGATCGACGAAAAGGGCGACACTCTCGTTCTGCGGTCAGATATGACTGTCCCGATCGCCCGAGTGGCGCTGAGCCGTTACGGCGCCCAAACCGCAGTATTGCGGTTCAGCTACTTGGAACGGTCATGGCGGCGGGTTAAGCCGCACAGCGGCGAGGGAAGAGAGATTCTCCAGGCCGGCGCTGAGCTGATCGGTGCGGGATCGCAGGGTATCGCGGAGATCGTTCAACTCTGCGCATCAGCTCTGCGAGCCTCCGGGCTGAACGACTGGCGACTCGCGGTGGGTGACGCGGGAATCATCGACTCAGTGCTGGCCGATCTTGATCCCGCAGTAGGTCAGGATCTTCGCGAGGCCGTGATAGACCAAGACCTAGTTCGTGTGGACGCGATCGCTGCGGAGAGCGGGGCAGCCTCAATTGCCAACTTGGTTCGATACCGGCGACCAGCAAGCGAATTCGAAACAACCTGGGCCGAGGCCGGCGTCTCGCGGGAGGCGGTTAGCGGTCTGCTTGAGTTGCTTGCGGAGTTGCCTGAGGAAATCAAGTCGAGGGTAATCGTTGACCTCGGTCTAAGTTCGACTCTGGACTATTACTCCGGTTTCGTTTTCGCGGTTTACGACCCTGCCGTAGGTCGCTCACTCGGTGGCGGAGGAAGTTACGACTCTCTTTTTGCTGCAGCGGGGAGTGACTTAAGCGGCGTCGGGTTTGCGCTTGACATCGATCTGCTCCACCAGGCGCTCGCCGCGCGCCAAGGCCTGCGGATCGCGGTCGATCCTCTCCGCGTCTGACGGCGCTTCGGGTCGCTTCGACATCCGCACTTCGTGCCCGCTCCAGCCTCGGCTCCGATCTGATAGGCACACCGCTCGGAACCGCGAGAGGAGCACGCATGCCGGGTACCTATCCCGGGTTCGAGGGTCACGTCGGCCGGACGTTCGCGGGATCGCAGGGTGCATG
>CALJKH010000186.1 GCA_937973575.1 uncultured Solirubrobacterales bacterium
TAGTCGCCTGCGCGCCGTAGATCGCGTAGGGATGCTCGGCGACCAGACCTAGATCGATGAACTCACGGAACGCCTTGTCGACCTTGGTGAGCAGCGAGCCTGAGGCGACGGGCGAGACCACAGCGTCGGGCAGGCGCCAGCCGAGCTGCTCAGCGACCTCGAAACCAACGGTCTTGCTGCCCTCGGCGTAGTACGGGCGGAGGTTCACGTTGACGAAGCCCCAGTTGCGCGAGGCAGCAACCTCAGTGCACAGGCGGTTGACGTCGTCATAGTTGCCGCCGATGGCGACCAGGATTCCGCCGTACACGGCAGTGGTCACGATCTTGCCCGCCTCGAGATTAGACGGGACAAAAACCACGGACTTCAGGCCCGCGCGCGCACCCGGCCGCGACCGCGTTAGCCAAGTTGCCGGTCGAAGCGCAGGCAATCGTCTCGAAGCCGAGTCGGCGGGCGTTCTCGAGAGCGACAGCGACCACGCGGTCCTTGAACGAGTGAGTCGGGTTACCTGAGTCGTCCTTGACCCACAGTGCCTTCACGCCAAGCTCGCGGGCCAGGTTGTCGGCACGCACCAGCTTCGTGAAGCCGGCTTGCAGACCAGGCCGGGCATCGGCGCCGGGAACAACGGGCAGCAACGACTCGTATCGCCACATCGAGTTCGGGCCGCTCTCGATCTGCTCGCGGGTCACGCTGCCGAGCTCATAGGCCACTTCGAGGGGACCAAAGCACTCGTAACAGGCATAGCTCGCATCGAGCGGGTAGCGGGTTCCGCATTCGCGACACTTGAGCGCAACGGCAGAGCCGATGGCAGGTGATGCAGTAACAGTCATGACGAGGCCTCTCTCCTTGCTCATCTGTCCTGGTTGTCAGGTCGGAGTTGGCACCGAAATCCAGCGGCCTCGGAGATGGAATCTCGTCGATTAATGCTGGGTAGGTTGCCGGGGCTTCATTGGGCCGTTTCCCTCTGCCCCTCTTGATGAGGTATTCAGTTGTGGGTAAAACATAACGTGCGGCACTTGGCCGCGACAAATCGCCCCCGCGCTAGCGACGGCGTAACAACTTGATGGCGACGATCCCGACAACGATGCCGCCGACTATCGCCACGCGCTTGACGTTGACTCCACCCTCAGGAGTAGTGAAGAAGCCGGTGACCGCCTGCTTGCCGCGCTGAGCAATGGCTGCCGGCGCCGCCTGCGCCTTGAGCTCGGCGATGCTGGCGGCGAGCTCCTCGCGGGCAGCGGAAAGCTCGGCCTGGAGGTCAACGAGGCTGGGGTCAGTCACGGCGTCAGCCTACGGCACGCACAGCGACCCTCAATTCTGCGGGAGGAAGGCTTATTGCATATGATTCGCAGGTAATCCAAAACTCACTTAGGATCCTTCCGTGCGCTTTCGCCCTGCCCTGACGGCACTTGCTGCTCTGCCGCTCGTCCTGGGTGCCTGTGCCTCCTTGGGCTCCTCCTCCTCTGACGCCAACGCCTCGGGCCTGCTCGTGGCCACGACGGTCTCCCCCATCACCTCTATCGCCTCGGCCATCGCCGGTGACAAGGCTCGCGTGGAAGGCATCGTCCCCGAGGGCACCAACAGCCACACCTTCGAGCCGGAACCCTCCGTGGCGAAGCTGCTCAGCGACGCCGACATCGTCTTCATCAATGGCCTCAAGCTCGAGGATCCGACGGCGGAGCTTGCCAAGGCAAACATGAAGTCAGGAGCCGATCTTGTGGAGATTGGCACGGCTGTCATTCCCGAGTCCGATTACATCTACGACTTCTCCTTCCCCAAGGAAGAAGGCAAGCCGAATCCTCATCTGTGGACTGATCCGCTTTACGCCATCAAGTACGCCGCCGTGATTCGTGATGAGCTGTCGAAGAAGGACCCCGCAAACGCGGCCTACTACTCGGCGAACTACGACGCCTTTGCCGCGCAGGCCACCGCACTCGCCGATGCGTTGCGTGCCGACCAGAAGACCGTGCCGAACGGCGCGCTCAAGCTGCTCACGTATCACGATGCCTACGCGTACTTCGCGAAGGACTTTGGCTGGCAGGTCATCGGCGCATTGCAGCCCAAGAACTTCGAGGATCCCTCACCTGCCGAAGTTGCCGCCCTGATCGACCAGGTCAAGGCGCAGCAGGTACCCGTCATCTTCGGCTCCGAGGTCTTCCCGTCCAAGGTGCTCGAGGAGATCGGCAGCGCAACTGGCGCGAAGTATGAGGATTCGCTTCGCGACGACGATCTTCCCGGAACTCCCGGCGAGGCTGACCATTCCTGGCTCGGCCTGATGAAGTACGACTACACCACGATGATCAAGGCACTCGGTGGAACGACCACCAACCTCGATGCAGTGGACATCACCCCGAAGGTCAAGGACTCGGCGGTGTATCCGCAATGACCGGAACCGGTGTCGGCGATGTTCTCGTGCGACTCGATCACGTCTCTGCCCGCTACGACAAGCAGGTGGTGCTCGACCACGTCGACTTCCATGTGCACGAGGATCAATTCACGGGCATTGTCGGGCCGTCGGGCGCTGGCAAGACCACGCTGCTTCGTCTTCTCCTCGGCACGCTGAAGCCATTCGAAGGCACGCTGACCACTGAGCCGGGCCTTCGCGTCGCCTACGTGCCGCAGCTCGAGACCGTCGACTGGAACTTCCCCATCACCGTGTTCGAGTGCGTGCTGATGTCGCGCACACGCGGCCGCAGGCTCCCCTGGGCCAGCGCGTCGGAACGCGCGCGAGTCATGAGCGTTCTCGACCGCCTGGGTATCGCCGACCTGTCTCAGCGCCACATTCGCGAGCTCTCCGGTGGCCAGCAGCAGCGCATGTTCTTAGCCCGCGCACTTCTGCGCGAACCTCAATTGCTGCTGCTTGACGAGCCGACGAGCGGCGTTGATGTCTCCACGCGTCAC
>CALJKH010000187.1 GCA_937973575.1 uncultured Solirubrobacterales bacterium
GAGATTGTTGACCGGGAGACTCAGAGAATCCCGCACCTTGACTTTCCTGCTCTCACCGCAGGGCGGACTCAGATTGAGGACCACACGCCTGAACTGGCCAAGGCCTTTGAACTCGCCTCGGACTTGACAGACGAAGTCCTTGAGGCGAGCGCCTTGGTAATTGCGACGCCGATGTACAACTGGGGGCCACCGAGCTCACTGAAGGCTTGGATCGACAGGATCATCAACATCAAGACCTTCTATCGGGAGTCACCTGCACTAGCCGGCCTGCCGATCACTTTCATCGTCGCGAGCGGTGGCCGCTACACAACAGAGGACATGGCCCCGCACGACCACCTTCGCCCCTGGCTCGTCGAGTGCTTCACAAGGATTGGCGCTTCACCCGAAGACCTCACCTTCATCGACTGCGACCCGACAGGCCCACTGGACCGCGGCGTCGCAGATCACCTTGATGAAGACAGCGGCTGGACACGGGCCCTCGCCCAAGCTGACGAAGCAGCGCTGCGCAGCCGGACTCTGCCGGCCCCGCAAGCCTCTTAGGGGAGCGGCTCAACCTCGACGATTTCGCCGGCAGCGAGGCCGCCCTCGCCGGGCGGGACTAGCGCTACGCCCCAAGCTCCTGCGAGTGAGGCTGTGCGATGCGAGCCTTGGGCCCCAGTTGGCGTGGCAAGAGGTGGGCCATCAGGGCGTGGGGTGAGGCTGACTCGCACTGCCTGAGTTCTTGCCCCCTGTCTCACTGGATCAGCCAGAGCTGCTGGCCAGCGCTCAATGAATGGAGGCAGGCCAAGCATCGCGCGTACAGCTGGCCGAGCGAACAGGCAGAAAGTCACATAGGCCGCTGCTGGGTTGCCGGGCAGGCCAAAGACAAGCTGGCCTTCCGCGCCAACCCCAAACCAAGTTGGGCCACCTGGTTTAAGTGGAACGCGCCAAAACTCTTCCTTAACGCCAAGCTGGGCGAGAGCTGGCCTTACATGGTCGTGCTCGCCAACTGACACTCCACCGCTGGCGATGACGATGTCAGCTTGGCCAAGCGCAGTTCCCAATGCATCGGTCGTGGTCGCAAGGTCATCAGCTGCCCGCACCACCGACACGACCTCGCAGCCAACCTCGGAAGCCAGAGCAGAAAGGCCGAGGCCGTTCGATTCATAGATCTGCCCGGGCTGTAGGTCTGCGCCAGCTTCTGCGAGCTCGTCTCCTGTCGCAACAATCGCAACCTTGGGCCGTGCAGCAACGCTCACAGCCGTCACTCCGCAGGCAGCAGCCACCTGAAGTTGTGCCGGGCCAAGCAATTTCCCGGATGGCAGTGCGACAGCCCCGGCTGGCATGTCTTCGCCGGCTAGCCGCACATGCTTACCGCCTTCAATCGACTCCGCTGGGGTAACGGAGTCGCCGTCAACCTCCACGACCTCAATCGGCGCTACGCCAACCCCGGCCGGTGCGAGCGCCCCAGTGCTGATGGCGATCGCCTCGCCCTCAGCAAGAGCCCCAGTGAAGGGGTGCCCAGCGCGCGACTCGCCGACGACCTTCAGGCTCGTCCCGGCCGGGGAGGGCAGTGCCGCAAAGCCGTCCATCGCTGAAGAAGCAAACGGAGGTAAGTCAACTGTGGCGACGACCTCAGTGGCCAGGACTCGGCCAGCTGCAGAAGCGAGGGGGAGTGACTCAGTCCCAACGAGTCCAACTACATGCGCCAAGATCGCAGCGCGAGCCGCGTCGACACTCTCCGCGCGAGCCATCAAGTTCCTGGGTCGGTGCCGACGACGATGTAGCCGACTGAGGCGAGGCCGTCCATGTTCAGATACTGGGCCGCTGCGAAGGTGACATCCCAGTCGTAGCCGGCTCGGTAAGGGCCGCGGTCAATGACCGGAAGGACGATTGACTTCCCTCCGTGCGAGATTTGCACCAGCGTGCCGCAAGGAAGAGTCTTGTGGGCAACTCCGTAGGTACCCAGCTCTGCTCGACCACCGCAGGCCACGCCTTGGTATTCACCCGGCCCAGCGAAAATTGTTGCCCTCGATCGGTGATAAGCACTGATCTTTGTGTCTGGCTTTCCGTCCTTCTTGTCCGCCACAACGCGCAAGTGGACTCGCCCAAACACATTCACCTTCCAAGCCAGCGTGTACCTACCACCTGAACTTGTCGTGGCATAAGCGACGGCCTTCCAAACATCAGTTGAAACCTCGCGCTGCAGAGCAACGCGGCGTTTACCGGCGCCAGCCGAACCGGTGACAGTGTGGACAGCTCCGTTGAGAGCATTACCTGGGGCTCGAAGTGACACGCCAGCTGCGCTGGCCGTTACCCAACCTGAGTCTTGGCCTGGCAGCGGTGCGCCAGGGTCCACGCCGCCACCGTCGGCCAAGGCGTTGCCTGCCGACATGGCGATTGCCCCTAGGGCTGTAATTGCAGCAATTCGTAAACGCATTTGAAATATGCCTCCGCCGCGACTTGCGTCAGCAGGGACGGAAGCTGATTCGCTTCTGTATACGAGGCCGAATGCTACCGGTGGTCTGATGACGAGGCGCCAGATGCGCCATCGCGACCATTGAGGCGCACAACAAGCTCGCGCATCGCTACAGCTGCGGCCACGAGAGCGATGTCAACTACCTCAGCTGCAATCCGGACAGCGTCCTGCGCGCCTTCGAGTAGGGCGTCGCTCTGAGTCTCCTCCGCGGGGCCTTGACCTTCACGAAGGCGCTGGCGGGAGTAAGGAGCGCCGTCGCGGTGCGGACTTCTGCCACGAGCACGGTGCTGTGGCATGCGCCCAAGAAGGTCCTCATGTGCTGGGCTTTTTTCGCTCACAGCGGGATCATTGCGCAGGTTCGCCTGCGTTTGTCGTCGCACTTGCTCTGGCTCGCTACGGTTGACCTGCTTTAGTTGCTCTTTAACTTGGTATTCCGAACGGATGGAGACGTACTAATCCATGTCGCAGCATGAATGGGCAGAACTCGACGAAGTAAAAGCTCTCGTCGTCAAAGGAAATAAGACTGGCGTTGTCACGCACCTCGAGATCAAGTCGGCAGTAGCCGAACTCGACGTTGATGAAGCTGACATCGAAGAACTTCACGGCTTCCTCGAGAAGCAGGAAATTGAACTTGTAGAGGACGACACTCAGACTGCCAACCCGGTAGTCGCTGAGGCTGCCGCCCGTGGTGAGCGTCGCCGCCGTAAGGCCGACGTTGCAGTCAAGACTGAGATGACAACGGACAGCCTTCAGCTGTTCCTCAAGGACATCGGCAAGGTCCGACTCCTCACAGCAGCCGAAGAGGTTGAGCTCGCTCAGGGCATTGAGCGCGGTGACCTTGCAGCCAAGGAGAAGATGGTGGAGAGCAACCTCCGCCTCGTCGTCTCGATCGCCAAGAACTACCGTAACCAGGGCCTGCCATTCCTTGACTTGATTCAGGAAGGCACTCTCGGTCTTGTGCGTGCAGCTGAGAAGTTCGACTACCGCAAGGGATTCAAGTTCTCGACTTACGCCACTTGGTGGATCCGCCAGGCAATTGCCCGCGCTCTCGCCGATAAGGCTCGAACAATTCGTATCCCAGTCCACGTTGTTGAGAAGCTCAACAAGATCAACCGTGCAGAGCGCAAGCTTGTAACTGAGCTTGGCCGCGAACCCACGCACGAGGAGATCGCAGACGTAACCGGGATTGAGGCTGAAGAGGTTGAGCAGATCAAGCGCTCAGCTCAGGCTCCAGTTTCACTTGAGAAGCCAGTTGGTGACGAGGAAGAGTCAGAGTTCGGCCAGTTCCTCGCCGATGACAAGGCTGAGAGCCCATACGAGAAGGCTCAGGAGACACTCACCAAGGAAGCTCTTACCAGCGCCCTTGAGAACCTCTCCTACCGCGAGCGTCGCGTACTTGAGCTTCGCTACGGACTCGGTGGCGAGCAGCCACGCACACTCGATGACGTCGGCCGCACGTTCAACGTAACGCGCGAGCGCATCCGTCAGATCGAGAACCAGAGCCTTAAGAAGCTCAACAGCCTCGCTGATGCTCAGCGTCTTCGCGACGTAAGCGTCTAGCTCCTAGAAATTCCCGCAGTTGGGCTGAACACTCCTACCCTCGGGCAGGAGTCAAAGCCCGCTGCTGGAAAACCGTTGGCAAGCTGGCAGGCAAAGGTGCCTGTCGCCCCCCAACGTCACAGGAGGATCAAGATGGAAGCCGGAAGCATTGAAGTCACAGAAGTAGACCTAGTCGCTGAACTCAAGCGGCGCTGGAAGACCCTGATGGCAGTCGGTTGCATCGCCCTCTTTGCCGGGGTAGTCAGCATCCTCGTGCCAGCAATCGCGTCCGTAACGATCGGCCTGTTCATCGGCTGGATGCTCGTCTTCTTCGGTGTGCTCCAGTTCATTGACGCATTCTCAGTCCGTGAATCCGGCCGCGTTGTATTCCGTGTGATCGGCGCGCTGATCACACTCGGCATTGGCATCTGGATCTTGAGCTCCGACTACAAGGGCACCTTCACGCTGACGGTCATCCTCGGCATTTGGTTCTTCGTAAGCGGTGCTGTCCGGTTCGTATCCGGCCTTCAGCATCGTGGAACTCCTGGAGCCGGTGTTGTCGTCCTCAACGGTGTGCTCTCACTGATCCTCGGCGGTTTGATCCTCGCTGACTTGCCATCCTCGGCAAGCTGGGCGATCGGTCTCCTCGTCGGCATTGACCTTGTCTTCGCTGGCATCGCGCTGATCACCACAGCCACCGCGGCAAAGAACGCTTAGCTCCTGAGTTGAAATAAGGCGCCCGCGGGCAGGGATTCGCCTCAAATAGGCGAAATCCCGCCCGCATGAGCGCCCTCCGGCTCCGCGGTAAGTCCTATTCTGCATTGCTCCCGTCAGCGGGGCTCGCCTTGGGCTGCTTTCTCTTCGCGGCGATCCTCGAAGGGTCACACCCCGGTGAAGCAGCTGTCGCTGCCTCTGCCGTAGCGGGAAGCGTTGGCCCTGGCGGGTCATCCTCGCTCGCAGGTGAGCTGAGTTCAGCTTTCGCTCCAGTGCATGTTTTTGCTGGCAGCATTGCTCGCCGCATCGGCCTCCGCTAGCGAGGGCGACCACCTGCAGCTGAAGGAGTTCGCTGCCGTTTGGCGAAACGGCCGGACAGTGCGCGATCGAATGCTCAAGGAGAAAATCAGGTCCTTCTGCGTGGAGGCTTCGAACCGTTTGGCAAGTGACATTGCCGAGGGCGAGAACATTCCCTATGACCTGATCGATGCTGGCCCTGGCGACGGAAGCAACCCGCTCTATGAGTACCGCGTCCTTACTGAAGAGTTTGTTCAGCAGCGCCAAGGCGCGCTTGCGATGCTGCCCGCCTTCATGCCAGCTGCAGAGGCAGTAGGCACCCTCGACGACCTAGACGAGTGGCTTCTAGCGCGCGGTGTGCAGCACGTCCCTGTCAGCGTTCGGGAGCGAGTGGAAGTAACTCTGCGCGTATTCCTGACGGAAGTACTGGAGAACGATTCCGCCTCCTTTGAATACGACGAAGCTCGCTTCCAGCAGGTTTGGTCAGCGCTTGAGGCGATCACAGTCAACGGCAACAGTGAAGTTCTTCTTGCTGCGCCAATCCATGGCGTCACGCTTCAGTCGCCTGAGGTCAGGCTTGACTCAGGCCTGATGCTTGTAAGCCCTGCCTCGCCAGAGGCCGAAGGGCTGCCGGGGGACATCTTCAGAAGTGACGGCCTTCCAGTCGTGGCAGTAGTCGTTGAGGCTGAGGACTCAAGCCCTGAGGGTCTGAGCCAGGCCCGCAGCCGAATCCGCAAGCTGGTCTGCGCACTTCGTCTTTACGGCCATGAGAGTCCAGCGCTTGGTGGTGCCGCCCGCCTTCAGGTTGAGCAAGGCCCCTGGCAGGTACTTGGCCTTGAGGGATCTGGCACTGCTAACGGTGACTTGTACATCGAGGCGGCTCAGGAATCTGAACTTGCTGAGTTCTGCCGGCTTGTCGCAAACCGCTGGCCACGCGGCGGCGAGATCGCTTGGGCATTGCGCCGCCACGAGTTTGGCTGTGACCGGATGCACCACCTCGACGGTCTCTCCGACCACCTACTTGCTCTTCGTGCCCTGCTTGAACCTGAAGGCCCAGCTTCCGGGCGCCTCAACGACCGGCTTGCCGCGATTTGTGCCGAGCCTTCCGGTCGCGCCCAGCTGGCTGAGCGGACAGCTCGTGCCGCGCGTCTTGAAGCTGGCGTTCAAACTGGCCTTACTAAGCGCGAGCCTCAATCACGGGAGCTTTGCCACGAGCTTGAGATGAACCTTCGGGCCCTGCTCCGGGATGTGATCTGCGGCCACCTCGACGCTGACCTCGTCACCCTTGCTGACGCGATCATCGCCGAGTCAGCCGGCCTTGAGCCACCGCAGCGTAGGCGTCGCTTTGGCGAGCCTGAGCCAATCGCTCACCCAGAGCAACTTGATGTTGATCCCTTCGACGTCCTTGACGACGAAGATCAGCAAGCTGCTTAAGCAGCAGGCTCGAACAGCTCAGCGCCGATACGCGCCAAACCTTCAATGTCGTGAACCTCACCTGCGAGCTTCTCGATCACTGCTAGCCGCTGCGGCTTGAGTGCCACAACAATCTGCTTCAGCCCGGCCTGGTCGCGACGAGCTGCTGCTGCTGCGCCGTCCACAACCTCAGCAAGGCGCTTGCTCAAGTCCTCGCCAAGCTCAGCCTTCACCTCTTTGGTCCGAGCTGACTTCTTTGTCACGCCTGGGTCTGGGCTCACCTGGTTGACGATCAGGCCACTCAATGGGCGGCCATCTTCTTTGAGGCGGTCAGCCAAGTAGCGAGCTTCGTCGAGCGGTGCCTTCTCGCCAGTGGTGACGATCAGAAAGACAGTGTCCTCAGCAACTAGGAGTTCTCCCACATGGCGGACTCTGTCCATCATTCCGTCAACTAGCCCTGAGATAGCGGCGAAGAAGTCAGCCAGGTCGCCCAGCAGGTTAACGCCGGTAAAGCGCTTCAGCGCAGCAAGGATCAGGCTTGTGCCGCCGCCAGCCAGTCGCAATCCGGTGGTCGCCGGCTTCATGATCAGCTGGATGGCGCGGCCGTCGAAGAAGCGAGAGAGGCGCGCTGGCGCGTCAAGGAAGTCAAGAGCGTTTCGGGACGGTGGCGTGTCTAGGACGATCAGGTCGAAGTTGCCTTCGGCCTCAAGTTCATAGAGCTTCGACACTGCCATGAATTCCTGCGCTCCTGCGACTGCGCCGCTGATCTCTTGGTAGATCCTGTTGTCAAGGACTTGGTCCCGGCTGCGGGCATCCGGGGCAAGCTTTGAGATCAGGTCATCAAACGCTGCCTTCGGGTCAAGCGCCATCGCCCAAAGCTCGCCACCCTCGGCAACCTCAATCCCGCCCTTCGCAAGGCGAGCGTTGCTTACTCGGTGCGGAGTGTTGTCGAGCTTCTCAAGCCCAAGCGCTGAAGCGAGGCGCTTCGCAGGGTCAATCGTCACGACAGCCACGCGCATACCGGTGCTCGCCATTTCCATCGCGAGGGTGGCTGAGACAGTTGTCTTCCCAACGCCGCCGGGGCCGGCCACGATGCATACCCGCGAGGTGGTTAGAAGGTCGGTAATCGACTCGTGCTTGTCCTGCTTAGGCGCCATGTGACTGACAGCGTAGTTGGTTGGGAAGGAATACAGACAAACCGCGCGAATAGAGCGAATCAGTGGAGAACCATGCCGCAATCACCCCAACGGGAGAGGCTCCAATGCCCGAATCCGCACCCAACCCGGATGTTCCGGCCATTCAGCCGATCTCTGCCGCGGCTGCGATGGCTCCCGTAATGCCAGTGCGCGAGAACCCACTTGGAGTCATGAAGGTGATCGTTCTCGCCAATCAGAAGGGTGGGGTTGCCAAGACAACAAGCTGCCTCAATGTCGCTTGCGCTGTTGCTGAGCAAGGCCATCGAGTTCTTTGCGTTGACCTTGACCCTCAGGCCAACCTGACAGTCAGCCAGGGCCTCCCTGATGATCTTGGCGAGTCGATGTACAACGTCCTTCTGGGGCAGCTTCCAATCCGCCAGGTGATCCACAAGCGCGAGGTTGACATCGCTGTCTCCTCGATTGATGTCGCTGGCGCAGAGCTTGCCCTCTCAGCCACCATTGGCCGTGAGCGAGCACTCCAGCGTGCCCTTGCCCAGGTCAAGGACGACTACGACTACGTCTTCATTGATACACCGCCAAGCCTTGGTCTCCTGACAATCAATGCCTTTACCGCAGCCCAAAAGGTCGTTGTCCCTTGCAATGCCGAATACCTCTCGATGCGTGGCTTGCTTCAGCTCGACAACACTCTCCGCATGGTTCGCGAGAACCTCAATCCTGAGGTGACGATCAGCGGCATCGCCCTTACGATGGTTGACACTCGCACTCTCCACGCTCAGGAGGCGATCGACATCCTCGAGAACGAATTCGACGGTCGTGTGTTCCGCTCCCGGATTAAGCGGACTGTCCGCATCGCGGAGGCTCCTGTCGAGGGAATGTCACTGCTCAAGTACGAACCAGAGGGAGCAGCGGCACAGTCCTACCGCGAGCTCGCCCAGGAGGTCATGGCTGATGTCCAATAGAAAGCGGTCAAGCATGCGCGAAGGTCCACTCTCATCACTCTTCCGCAGCACTGAAGAGGGCGTAGAGCCACGTCAGGGTGACGAGAATGTCGCCGAGCAACGCGCAGGCGAGCAGCAGTCATCCCCACAGCAGGAAACGCAGGCTCATCAGGCTCAACAGCCTCATCAGCCCCCGGCCCAGCATGAGTCACACGGCCAGCAGGCTCCGGCTCCGCTGCCTCCTTCAACTCCCGCAGCAGCCGATATTCGCCCGGCTCACCCAGCTCCAACTCATCACCCAGAGCCAACCGCCGCAGACCTTAATAACGGCCAGCCTCTGATCCTCGTTGTCGGCGTCGGCGGTGCTGGCGTCAACGCGATTGACCGGATGGTCCAGGCTCGTGTGCCAGGCGTTGAGTTCATCGCCGTCAACACCGATGTTCAGTCGCTTAACAAGTCAAGCGCCGACCGGATCATTCACATTGGTGAAGATGTGACCAAGGGCCTCGGCTCGGGGTCAGATCCCGAAGTTGGTCGCAAGTCCGCCATGGACGACCACGACACGATTAAGGCCGCACTCCGTGGGGCTGACATGGTCTTCGTTGCAGTCGGCGCAGGCGGTGGCACTGGTACTGGTGCGGCCCCAGTTGTTGCACGCATCGCACGTGAGGCCGGGGCACTCGTTGTCGGAATCGTTACCCGTCCGTTCTCGTTTGAGGGAACACGTCGCAGCAAGGCTGCTGACATGGGCGTCGAGGCACTTGGTGCCGAGGTTGACACTCTGATCGTCGTACCTAACAACCGCCTGCTTGATGTCCTCGAACGCGACACATCAATGGTTGACGCGTTCCGTGTCGCCGACGATGTTCTCCGTCAGGGTGTTCAGGGCATCTCAGACCTCGTCACGTTGCCAGGCTTGATCAACCTCGACTTCGCTGATGTGCGCACGATCATGACCGACGCTGGCAGCGCTCTGCTCGGCATCGGCATGGGCAGTGGCCAAGGCCGTGCGCTCGCAGCCGCAGAGGCAGCTGTAAGCAGCCCACTCCTTGAAACGAGCATTGATGGAGCACGCTCGATTCTGCTCTCCGTGACAGGCGGGCCTGACATCGCACTCGCCGAGGTGAACGATGCTGCCAAGGCAATCGCTGACGCTGCACACCCAGACGCAAACATCATCTTCGGAGCAATGATTGACGAAGGCTTGGGCGATCAAGTCTGGGTCACCGTTGTCGCCACTGGCTACCACAACGAGCGGGCCGTCCGTAAGGCCCGCCGTGACGTGTCAGACGCACTTGGTGAGCCAATCGGTGAGCTTCGTGTTGAGCGGCGCCGTGCGTCTCGTGTAGACGACGGCGAGCTTGACGTGCCCGAGTTCCTCTCCGGCCTGTAGGCGGCTGGAGAGAGACTCAAGATGTCGTTACAGCCCGCGCGCGGAGTAACCGCAGCCGGGCATCCGCTGTCCGCTGCGGCTGGCACGCGCGCTTATGAACTTGGAGGCAACGCGGTTGATGCTGCGGTAGCCGCGATGCTCGCGTCATTTGTGGCCGAGCCGCTCCTGACTGGTCTTGGAGCTGGTGGCCTGATGACGATCGCCGAGCCAGATGGCAAGGCCACATGTCTTGACTTCTTCGTCGAGGCGCCAGGTCGCGGTGCTAACCACGATGCGCGCGCAGAACTTCTCCCTTGGCAGGTGGACTTTGGTGACGCAACCCAAGTGTTTAACGCTGGTCCAGCGTCGGCGGGCACGTATGGCACGCCGGCCGGAATCGCTCATGCGCTCAAAAAGTTTGGCCGTCTCAATCTTCGAGACCTGACCAGTCATGCCGCAGGGCTTGCTCGCGACGGCATCGAGGTAAGTGCCCACATGGACTACCTGTTCTCGATTCTGATCGGGATCATCACCGCCAATCCAGAGTGCGCTGAGATCTTTGCGCCGGGTGGAGAGCTCCTGAAGGAGGGCGGGCTCTTGGTCCAGCCTCAACTTGGTGATGCTCTTGACGCTCTGGGCGCGGAGGGCTCTGACCCGTTCTACACCGGAGTGATCGCTGACCGAGTAGCCGCTTGGCTTGAGGAGCGGGGAGGCCTCATCACCCGCGAGGACCTTGCTTCATACGAGGTGGTGGAGAGGGAGCCCGTGTCCACGGACTACCGGGGAAGGCAGATCATCACGCCTCCGCCTCCGTCCGCAGGTGGCATTCTAGTCGGGCTAACGCTTGCCCGGCTGGGTGAGGATCCTGAGGCTCCGAGTCCTGAGGCGCTTGTGGTTGCGATGGAGGAGGCTCAGAAGGCCCGCACGACTGAGTTCCTTGAAGGCCTCAACGAGGAAGGCTTTGCGGAGAAGTTCTTCGACAGCCACCTTGGCAACACGACGCACATCAGCACAATCGATTCAGACGGCCTCGCCTGCTCGGTGACCTGCTCAAACGGCTCAAGTAGTGGGGTTGTCGTACCGGGAACGGGAATCCACCTCAACAACATGATGGGGGAGCAAGACCTAAATCCACACGGATTCCACATGCACCCGCCTGGTCGCAGGCTTCCGTCGATGATGACCCCAACTCTTGTGCTTAACCAGTCACGACCCACGATGTCTGTTGGCAGCGCAGGTTCTAACCGCATTCGCTCAGCAATCGTCCAAACTCTTGTTCAGATGATTGATGTTGAGGCCACAGTCCATGACGCTGTTAACGCACCAAGGCTCCACTTCGAGGAAGGTGTTGTCTATGCGGAACCTGGCATTGACATTCAGCCACTTGAAGAAACTGGGCATGCCGTCGCAGCGTTCCAAGACAGGAGCCTCTTCTTTGGTGGCGTCCAGGCAGCTGTCAAGACAACTTCTGGCCTCCTTGACGGTGCGGGTGACCCGCGACGCGGTGGCGCATGCGAGGTAGCGGAGTGATGAAGGGGCGGTTGGCTTGCCTTGCTGTAGCTGGAGCAGCTCTGGCCCTTGCAGGCTGCGGCACTCAGCAGTCTTCGGACGTGTTCCTCGTCAAGCGCACAGGGAAGATTCCAGGCGCGAACTTGACTCTGCTTGTGATCGACGACGGCAGCGTGCAGTGCAACGGTGGCAAGCCAAAGCCACTCTCCAACGAGCTCCTGCTTAAGGCGCGTGACCTGAACGATCAGCTCGCGAAGGACCAGTCAAAGCCGATCCCTGCGATTGGCGTCGTAAATCCGATCTACAACTTCAATGTGACCTCCGGCTGGGGTTCCATCAGCTGGGAGGACGGCAACCCTGGAGTTCCTGAGTCGTTTAAGCAGCTCGCCTACTTCACACGCCAAGTAGCGAAGAAGGCCTGCGGGCTCAAGCGCTGAGGCCCGACGCGGGGCTTGAGCCGCAGAGTAGTCTCACCAGAGTGAGCAGGTTCGTTAAAGCACTGTTTGTTTTGGGCCTTCTTTGCTTGGCTGTGATCCCAGCAACGGCAGGCGCCTGGACTCGGGCTGCGCAGCTTGGAGCGCTGCCAATAAACGGCGATTCCAAACATCGGCTCCGCGGTTTTGTGAACTGGGAGATGCCCGCTGGCTGGACCTCGTCGATCATGGAGGCGGACATTCCCGGGGTTCGTTTCTGGCCATCCGCGCCAGCCCCGGGTTGCAATGCGCTGTCTGTCTTTGCCTTCCAAGGAACATTCACTCGTCTGACTCCCTCCGCACGCGCGAGGCAAGCAGTGCCAGTTCGCCAGGGCGGAGCCCTTCTCGGCGCAGGATCTAGGGCTGGTGGGGTCTGGAGAGTGGCACAGAACGTGATCTTTGGGGACGGCATGCCGGCCATCCCGGGAGCTCACTATGTCGATGGCGTTGGGATCGTCAAGGTTGGGTCGCACCGCTATTTGGAGCTCGCGTTTCGCTCCTACTCAAGCGGTGCATGCATCGCTTCGGACGTGACATCAAGTGACATCGTCTCCGGCGCTATCGCCTTCGTTCGATCCGCAGATGCGCGCGTGGGCGTCATCGGCAAGTGGCCCGCTGGCGTCAGCCGTTAGCTAGTCGTCAGTACCGAAGCGGACGCGGCCGTTACTGCCAGCCAAGGCCTCGGCCTTACCAATAAGTGACACGCGCTTGAGAGCGGCCCTGAAGAGGCTTTCAAGCATTCCAAGGCGCGCAGTCTCATCACGCAGCTCAAGAAGTGTCTGCTTAGCCTCGTCACCGAAGTCGACAGTCCCGGCCATGTCGTAAGAGCTCAGCTCAAGCAGCTCCTCATTGGGGATCACACGCTCGGTTGCCTCGGTGTAAAGCTGTGCGTAGACCGCGCGAGTTTCAGCACCGTTGTCCTCGCTCGGGGAAACCGTGTCCTCAAGGAACTCGACTGTCGCCGATGGGTACGGGCGGTCGCCGCTCTTCTCAATGATGCGGAAGGCGCGAGTACCGCGGCAGATGATGTTGAGGCGCCCGTCCTCCATCTGTTCAAGTACTTCCTCGACCACGAGAGCACAACCAACCTCATGCAGCTCGTCGTCCTCGTCGCGCAGGACGATCCCAAACTCCTTCTCCTCAGCGATGCACTCGTTGATCATCAGCTTGTAGCGCTCTTCGAAAATATGAAGGGGCACTTCCTCGGTTGGAAGAGCAACCATTCCGAGGGGGAAGAGCGGGAAGTTTTCGATCTTGGCGGCTGACATCTCTTTCGATTGTACGAAGCTGGAGGGGCTTGCAGGGTGAGCGGCAATGCGCCCTGAGTCGTAAACCCTGAAGATGGCTGAAATGACAACCTCAATTCTCTGGCTCCGCCGTGATCTTCGAATCCACGACCACCCGGCACTTCACGCCGCGTTGGCGTCGGCAGACCAAGTGCTGCCGGTGTTCGTTCTGGACGAGTCAGTCTTTGCCGGAAGGTGGGGCTCCGGCGATCGGACCCACTTCATGCTCGAGTCGCTGCGCGAGCTGCGCGAGTCCTTCGAAGCATTGGGCGGAACTCTTGTTGTCCGCAAGGGCCGCCCTGCGGATGTGATCCCGGCACTCGCCTTCGAGCTAAATGCGGCTCAGGTACACGCAACCAGTGACGCTGCACCCTTCGCCCTTGCTCGGGACGCTGATGTCGCCGAGGTCCTGACAACTGTCGGCTCTGAGCTAGTGCGCCACCCAGGGACTTATTGCGCTGACATCGCGCAGATCCGGACTAAGGAGGACAAGCCGTACACAGTCTTCTCCCCGTTTGCCCGCAACTGGTCGGATGCCCCAAGGCGCAAGGTGCTGTCAGTACCGAAGGCCATTAAGTCGCCGAAGATTGACCCGGGGGAGATCCCAACTGTGGAAGACCTCGGGCTTGAGCGGCTTCTGACCGATCCGCTGCCAGCCGGCGAGGCTGCAGCACGCGCTCGCATGGACGAATGGCTGAGCGATGGGGTCAACCGCTACAAGGAACTCCACGACGACCTTCCCTCACACACTTCGCTCCTTTCACCTCACCTCCACATGGGCACTCTGTCTGCGCGCGAGTTGGAAGCGAGGACAGCTGAGATACCAGGCAAGAACCCGGAGGCCTTCCGCCGCCAAGTCGCATGGCGTGACTTCTATGCCCATGTGATCCTCCACTGGCCAACCAACGTCAAGACTCCCCTTCAGGAGCGCTTCCACGAGCTTGAGTGGGTTGAGGACGAGCCCGGCTGGCAGGCCTGGTGTGAGGGCAAGACTGGCTACCCGCTTGTGGACGCTGGAATGCGCGAATTGGCCGCAACTGGGTTCATGCACAACAGGACACGGATGGTTGTCGCGTCATTCCTGACCAAGGACCTCCACATCGACTATCGCAAGGGTGAGGCTTGGTTTATGAAGCTGCTCCTCGACGGCGACACATCGCAGAACAACGGGAACTGGCAGTGGACTGCCTCGCTGGGAGTTGATCCCCAGCCGTACTTCAAGCGAATCTTCAACCCGATCCTGCAGCAGAGGAAGTTCGACCCTGACGGCATCTATGTAAGGCGTTGGGTACCAGAGCTGCGCGAGGTGCCGCTGGACAAGCTCTTTGAACCATGGGAGATGACTGAGGCTGAGCAGCAGGCATCCGGCTGCGTCGTCGGCAAGGACTACCCAGCGCCGATCCTCGACCACAAGCGCGAGCGAGAGCGGGCTATCGAGCGGTATCGGGCCACAGCAGTTGAAGTACCCGAGGACTGACCGGTCCAACTTGCCGACGACGGCCCTAATTCTCGGTGAGCAGCTTGGGGACTCAAACCCTGCACTTGAGTCCGCTGACCGAGTCCTTTTCATTGAGTCAACAGGGGCTATGGCTAAACGGCGCTACCACCGGGCGCGCCTTCAAGTTGTTATGTCAGGCATGCGCCATCGCGCTGCGGAGTTACGGGCCGAAGGGCGCGAGGTAATTGAGGTTCGCGATGCGGCGTCGTTTGACGAGGCTCTGGCCGGCATGGGCAAGGTCGTCTGTATGGAGCCCGAGAATCCAGCGTGGGGAGCGAGCCTCGCAAAGGTCGGAGTTGAGCTTCTGCCGTCCAACGCCTTTCTCGCCGACCAAAAGGACTTCGACGCGTGGGCGGGGGATAAGAAGCGGGTCACGATGGAGCACTTCTATCGGGGAATGCGCCGAACCTATGGACTTCTTCTGGACGAAGATGGTGGGCCGGAGGGAGGCAAGTGGAACCTTGACGCTGAGAACCGCAAGCCGCCAGCCAAGGGGCTGACTGCGCCGAAGCCATGGCTGCCAGTTGAGGATGAGATCGACGCAGGCGTGCGGGCTGACATTGACTCGCTTGTAAAGGCTGGCCTTCCAATCTGGGGCACAGACAATCCACGCGAGTTCGCAGTCACGGCGGCTGAGGCAGAGGAGGTCCTAACTGACTTCATCGAAACGAGGCTCCCCGAGTTCGGCCCGTGGCAGGACGCAATGGTCACCGGCGAGCGCACTCTTTTCCACGCCCGTCTGTCCGTGCCTTTGAACCTTGGGTTGCTTGACCCGCTCGAGGTGGTTAACCGTGTCGAGGGCGAATACCGAGCTGGCCGAGTCCCCTTGCAGTCCGCGGAGGGCTTCATCAGGCAGGTGATCGGCTGGCGGGAGTTCGTCCGCTGCATGTACCGCTTCCGCTTTGAGGAGTGGGGCACCGACAACGGCCTTGACGTGGACAAACCGCTGCCCGCTGTCTTCTGGGGGGAAGGTCGGACGGATTGGAACTGCCTCCAGGAGACGATCGACACGGTCAAGGAGACCGGTTACGCCCACCACATTGAGCGGCTGATGGTGCTGGGCAACTCAATGCTTCTGCTTGGGGTAAAGCCCGATGAGGCACTTGATTGGTTTAGGGCGTCATTCGTTGACGCCTCCGACTGGGTGATGGCGCCGAATGTAATTGGCATGGGAATCCACGCAGATGGCGGCGTGATGATGACCAAGCCGTACGCTGCTGGTGGCAACTACATGTCGAAGATGA
>CALJKH010000188.1 GCA_937973575.1 uncultured Solirubrobacterales bacterium
GCCGCTCTTGGCATCCGCACAGGACGGAGTTGTCTCGCCCAACACTGCTGGATTGCTCGGGAAGCTGGGTGGCCTCGCAGTACTCAACCTCGAAGGCATCTTCTGCCGTTATGAGGACGCAGAGGAGCAGCTTGAGCGGATCGCCAAGCTTCCATCGGATGAGGCCACGCGTGAGATGCAGGCCATCTACTCGGAGCCAGTCAAGTCCGAGCTGATTGCCCAACGCATTCGTGAGATCAAGGCGCATGGCGTTGTAGCTGCTGCATCGCTTACTCCTCAACGGGTCGTGGAGCACTACGAGACCGTGCTCGAGGCAGGCCTCGACATCCTCGTGATTCAGGGAACCGTCGTTTCTGCGGAGCATGTTTCGTCTGACGAGTCACGGCCGCCACTGAACCTCAAGGAGTTCATCGCCGACCTGCCAATTCCAGTTGTTGTTGGCGGATGCGCCTCGTACCACACCGGTCTGCACCTGATGCGCACTGGCGCTGCAGGGGTACTCGTGGGCGTTGGTCCAGGTGCCATCTGCACCACCCGCGGAGTTCTCGGCATCGGAGTCCCACAGGCGACTGCGATTGCCGATGTTGCTGCGGCCCGTTCGCAACACATGCTCGAGACAGGTGAATACGTGAAGGTCATCGCCGACGGCGGTATGAAGAACGGCGGCGATATTGCCAAGGCAGTTGCGTGTGGAGCTGACGCAGTGATGATCGGCTCGCCGCTTGCCCGGGCAGCTGAGGCTCCAGGTCGGGGCTTCAACTGGGGTATGGCGACATTCCACCCAACGCTTCCTCGCGGCACACGCGTATCAACTGTTTCCACTGGAACCATGGAAGAGATCGTCATCGGGCCTGCCCGTGAAAATGACGGGACTCTCAACCTGATGGGTGCGCTTAGGACCTCAATGGCCACCTGCGGATACCAGGACATGGCTGAGTTCAATAAGGCGGAGCTGATGGTCGCGCCGTCCCTGCAGACTGAAGGCAAGTACCTCCAGCGCTCGCAGGGCGTCGGGATGGGCTCCTCCGGTAAGACCGCCTCGCTCGTTGGCTCAGACTGAGTCAGCGGCCGGGGCAGGTGACGGCGCCCCAGAGCGGGCGGCCGTTAACGGTGCCCCGTTGGCGTCTGAGGAAGTCGTTGTCCTCGACTACGGCGGACAGTACGCCCAGTTGATCGCTCGGCGGATTCGCGAGCTCGGCGTCTGCTCAGAATTGCTTCCGCATCATGTAGGTGCAGCTGAGGTTGCCAAACGCAATCCCAAGGGTCTAATTCTTTCCGGCGGTCCTGCGTCTGTCTTTGCTGAGGACGCACCGAAGCTTGAGAAGGAGCTGATTGAACTTGGGATTCCGGTTCTTGGCATCTGTTACGGCATGCAGATGCTCGCCCACTCGCTTGGTGGTGATGTCAAATCAGCTGAGCAGGGAGGGGAGTTCGGTCGTACCGATCTGACTGTGAACGAGCATGGCCGCCTCCTCGCAGGGCAGCCTGCTGAGCAGACCTGCTGGATGAGCCACCGTGACGCAGTCTTCACGCCTCCACCTGGTGCCACGGCACTTGCCTCGTCACCGCTTTCGCCCGTAGCCGCATTTGAGGACCAGTCGCGCCGCATCTACGGCATCCAGTACCACCCTGAGGTTGTTCACACTCCTTACGGCCAAGAAGTGCTTCGTGTCTTCCTTGAGGATGTCTGTGGTGCCCGTCGTGACTGGACTCCGGCAAGCATCGTTGCTGAGCAGATCGAAAAGATCCGAGCTCAGGTTGGTGACAGTCGGGTCATTTGTGGCCTCTCCGGCGGTGTCGACTCCTCAGTTGCTGCGCTTCTCGTCCACAAGGCCATCGGTGACCAACTGACATGCGTCTTCGTTGACCACGGCCTCATGCGCAAGAACGAGGGTGAGCAGGTTGTTGAGGCCTTCCGCGACACCTTTGGTGTTCCACTCGTTGCCGTTGATGCTGAGGATCGTTTCCTTGAGAAGCTTTCTGGCGTAACCGAGCCGGAGGCTAAGCGCAAGGCGATTGGGGCCGAGTTCATCCGTGTATTTGAGGAGGAAGCCGCGAAGATCGAAGGCGCTGACTTCCTCGTGCAAGGAACTCTCTACTCAGATGTCATTGAGTCCGGAGGCGGAACCGGTGCCGCGACGATTAAGTCACATCACAACGTCGGTGGGCTGCCAGATGACATGGAGTTTGAGCTTGTCGAGCCGCTGCGAACACTCTTCAAGGATGAAGTCCGAGCCGTAGGTACCGAGATTGGGCTGCCCGACAAACTTGTCTGGCGCCAGCCCTTCCCAGGACCAGGCCTCGCCATTCGCATCGTTGGTGGAGAGGCGACGCGTGAGCGCCTCGAGGTGTTGAGGGAGGCCGATGCAATCCTCCAAGATGAGATCCGTCAGGCTGGCCTCTACCACGATCTTTGGCAGTCCTTCTGCGTTCTTCCTGATGTCCGCACCGTCGGAGTTCAGGGGGACGAGCGCACCTACGGCAACCTGATCGTGTTACGCGCTGTCACCTCTGAGGACGCGATGACGGCTGACTGGGCGAGGCTTCCATACGACCTTCTAGAGAAGATCGCATCACGCATGATTAGCGAGATTGAGCAGGTCAACAGGGTGGCCTTGGACATCACAAGTAAGCCGCCCGGCACGATCGAGTGGGAGTGATCCTGCAAGACAATCTGGCAATCTCTGCCACCTGACCCGCACCGGAAGCCAATTGTCCCTATGATGGCCATTCGGCCCGCCTAGCTGGCGGGTCTATCTACGACTTATGAAGACCTACACAGCCAATATGAACGACCGCGACCGTCGCTGGTACGTGGTGGATGCCGAGGGCAAGACCCTTGGGCGCCTCTCGACTCAGATCGCTGATGTTCTGCGCGGCAAGCGCAAGCCCACCTACACACCGCATGTAGACACAGGCGACTTCGTAGTAGTCATCAACGCTGAGAAGGTGTCAGTCACTGGCAACAAGCGCAGCGAGAAGCTTTACCACCGTCACTCTGGTTACCCAGGCGGACTTAAGACCCGCACGTTCGAGGAAATGATTGAGCGTAAGCCAGAGGAAGTAATTCGTCTTGCAGTTAAGGGGATGCTTCCCCGCAACCGACTTTCCCGTCGTCAGATCACCAAGCTGAAGATCTACGCCGGCCCAGAGCATCCACATGCTGCCCAATCCCCCGAAGTCTTGGAGATCGACGCTTGAGCGAAGAGCCCACACAGCCCGAAGAGCAGGAGACAGAGGCCGTAGAGCCTGAAGTCGCCGCACCTGAAGCACCTGCAGAAGAGGCTGCACCTGAGGTAGTTGCCGAGGCACCTAAGGCCGAGAAGAAGGAAGCTGGCGAAGAGTCAATTCCTGGCGCTGACCTTGTTCCTGACATCGTCCCTGAGGGCGAGAGCGCTATTGCCGAAGAGGAGTCGCCCGAGGCTGAGTTTGGCATCGAGGTTGAAGCTGATGCAGACGCTCCAGCTGACGAAGCACCTGCTGCTGAGGAAGTTGTGGAAGCACAGCCAATCGCCAATGCTTCAATCGATCTTTCAAAGGGCTCGAGCTGGGTTGCAACCGGTAAGCGCAAGTCAGCTATTGCTCGCGTAACGATTCAGCCTGGCACCGGTCAGTACGTTCTTAACGGCCGCACGATGGAGGACATGTTCCCCCGCGTGACCTTGCAGCGCGACATTCGTCAGCCGCTCGAGGCAGTTGGCTACGACACAAAGATTGACGTGATCGCGAAGATCCATGGTGGCGGCGTTTCAGCTCAAGCTGACGCACTTCGTCACGGAATTTCACGCGCACTCGTCAAGGCTGATCCGAACCTTCGCGGTGAACTGAAGCGACGCGGCTTCCTGACTCGTGACCCTCGTGTCGTCGAGCGTAAGAAGGCCGGCCTGAAGAAGGCCCGTAAGCGTCCGCAGTTCTCCAAGCGCTGATCCTCCGCAGGTAACTGCTCTCGTGTCATCTGGACTGTTCGGAACGGACGGTGTCCGCGGCGCATGGGGCGACAAGCTCACCGTCGAGCTGGCAGTCGCTGTCGGTGATGCAGCAGTTGCCCTTACTAAGGCGGACCGTCCACGCGCTGTAATCCTTCGTGACACCCGCGAATCAGGCCCGGTTCTAGAGGCAGCACTTGCCGCTGGAGTCGCAGCAGCTGGCGGCGACGCTCTTCTTGCCGGAGTGCTCCCAACCCCAGCGGCGCCATTGCTCCTTGCGAAGCATGGGTTCGACCTCGCGTTCGTCGTGTCGGCCTCCCACAACCCATACGGAGACAACGGGATCAAGATCTTCGGCCCCGATGGTGACAAGATTCCAGATGCTCAAGAGGCTGAGATTGAACGCCTTGTAGCTGAAGGCAAGCCTGTCAACGCTGCCCGGCCAGGCCGCATTGAGCCGCTGCGTGGAGCCTTCGAGGATTACCTGCGGGACCTACAGGAGCGGCACTCTTCACTCGACCTGACTGGTACGCGACTGCTCCTTGATTGCGCTAACGGCGCCACAAGCTCAGCAGCGCCGGAGATTTTCAGGCGTCTTGGGGCTGAGGTTGAGGTAATCGCTGACGAGCCAAACGGAACCAACATCAATGATGGCTGTGGCTCTACCCATGTGGAGTCGCTCTCTGATCGCGCTCCAGCTGGGGATTGGGATGCCGCGTTTGCGTTCGATGGGGACGGCGACCGCGTGATGGCCCTTGACTCTGAGGGCAAGGTCGTTGATGGGGATGATCTCCTACTGCTTCTGGCTAGTCATATGACAGCCAAGGGAGACCTCCGCGGAGGCGTAGCTCTAACAGTGATGGCCAACTACGGTCTTCATTCCGCCTTCGAGCACGCGGGAATTGATGTGACGACAACTCCTGTCGGCGATCGCAATGTTCTCGCCGCTCTGCGCGATTTGGACTGGCGGCTGGGTGGCGAGCAGTCCGGCCACATCATCGACCTGGACGCAGGCCCATGTGGCGACGGGATCGGCACCGCCCTTCTAGCCCTCGAAGCCCTTGCGGGAGCCCCACTTACAGACCGGCCTTCCTTTGACCGCCTTCCGCAGGAGCTGATCAACGTGCGGATCGCTGATCGAAGCGGCTTTGACGGTAACGCGACACTCGAAGAGCTGATCGCGGCTGAGTCGGCTTCATTGGCTGGCCGTGGACGGGTGCTAGTCCGTGCGAGCGGCACCGAGCCACTGATTCGAGTAATGGTTGAAGCCCCCACTGCGGACGAAACGAATGAGGTTTGCCAGCGGATCGCCGATGCGGTCGCTGAGGAGTTGGGCACAGCCTGACCTGTCCAAACCGCCCGCGGGGCGGCATCTTTGCGGACCCGGCCACCACCGCCGGTAGCATCGTCTTTCACAGCTGATGTGTGGAATCGTTGGATACTCAGGCCCTCGCGACCCCCGCGAAATACTTCTCGCCGGACTCGAGAGGCTGGAATACCGCGGCTATGACAGCGCCGGGATCGCTGTACACGGTGAGAACGGCCCTGAGGTAGTCCGCTCAGTCGGCAACCTCGCAGCCCTTCGAGAGGCAGTCGGGCTTGCAGCCGCAGGCCCTGCTGACTCCACATCGGGCGCGGTCGCGGTTGCTGAACTTCCAGAGGCTGGTATCGGCCACACCCGATGGGCGACACACGGACGAGTCACCGAGGAGAACGCTCACCCGCACTGCAACAACGATGGAGCGATCCAGGTCGTCGTTAACGGGATCGTCGAAAACTTCGCGAGCCTCAGGAAAGAGCTTGAGTCGTCGGGTTCGGTGTTTACCTCGGAGACTGATTCTGAGGTTGTTGCCCACCTCATCGCCTCGGTGTTCGACGGGGATCTTGTGGAAGCAGTTCGCCAAACTGAGGAGAGGCTAGAAGGGCACTATGCGTTCGTCGCCATGACAGCTGAGAGCCCTGGCGTTCTTGTTGGCGCCCGCCATGAGTGTCCGCTGGTAGTTGGGGTAGGCGACGGTGAAACGTTCATCGGCTCGGCAGTGCCAGCCTTCCTCTCCTACACCCGCAATGTTCTTGAGATTGAAGACGGTGAGATCGTCACTTTGCGGGGAGGCGAGGTGACCATCGAGGCCCTCACAGGCGGGCTTGTCTCACGCGATCCGGTGGAAGTTGACTGGGACTCACAAACTGCTGAGAAGGGTGGCTTTGAGACATTCATGCTCAAGGAAATCCACGAGCAGGCCGATGCCTTGGCCGAAACGATTGCCGACCGTACCGTTCGTGCTGATGGCGTTGACCTTGGGGATCTAGGCGGTATCGACGACGATCTACTTCGCGGCATCTCGCGCGTTGTCGTCGTCGCGTGCGGGACGTCCTACCACGCCGGTCTTATCGGTCGATACGCGATTGAGGAGTGGGCTCGGATATCAGTCGAAGTCGAACTTGCGAGCGAATATCGCTACCGCAACCCAGTTGTTGGTCGTGGCGACCTTGTCATTGGAATCACCCAGTCAGGTGAAACTCGCGACACGCTTGCTGCGATGAGGTGCGCCCAAGAGGCTGGGGCAAAGGTTCTAGCGCTCACGAACATCATGGGATCACAGGCTGAGCGAGAGGCTGACGGTGTCCTATTCACCCGAGCGGGGCTCGAGATTGGCGTTGCCGCGACAAAGACCTTCACAGCCCAGGTTGCGGCACTGTGCCTGCTTGGACTGCGTCTTGGTGAGTTGAAGGAAACTTTGACCAAGGAGCGGCTGACTGAGCTTGTTGCCGCGATGAAATCCCTTCCAGCTCTGACTGCTGAGACTGTTGAGCTATGCGAGGCACCTGCGATGGCTATCGGCGCTAAGTACGCCCATGCTGGCTTCTTCCTCTATATCGGGCGTAACGCTGGGCTGCCAATCGCCCTTGAGGGTGCTCTCAAGCTCAAAGAGATCGCTTATGTCCCAACAGATGCCTATGCAGCTGGCGAGATGAAGCACGGCCCGATCGCACTCCTTGATGAGGAAACCCCGGTCGTTTGCGTGGCGACCGACTCTCCGGTGCTTGAGAAGCTCGTCTCGAATGTGATGGAGGTTCGAGCCCGCGGCGCAGTAGTGATCGGTGTTGAGACGGTCGGTAGCGACGCTTTGGAAGGAATTTCGGAGGAGCGGCTCTCAGTCCCGAAGGCGGAGCCAATTATTGGCGCGCTTCTCGCTGTGATCCCACTTCAGCTGCTGTCGTATGCGATTGCTCGCGAGCGGGGGCTGAATGTAGATCAGCCGCGCAACCTCGCCAAGACAGTCACTGTGGAGTAGATCAAGTGCGCGGCGTCGGCATTGATGTCCTTGACATTGATCGCTTTGAGCGCGCGATCGAAAAGCGGCCAGGCCTCGTCACCCGGCTATTCGCCCAGTCTGAGATAGACGCCTGTTCTAAATCCTCCCGTCCTGCTCGTCACCTTGCTGCCCGATTTTGCGCCAAAGAGGCGGCCGTCAAAGCTCTGTCCCTTCAGGGCGTTCAGCTTTCCGACCTGGTTGTGGAAGGAGGGTTTGGGCAGACCCCTCGGATTCGCCTTGCCCAATCCGGAGCTGACCTAGGCGAGGTGCATCTTTCACTGAGTCACGAGCGTGGGCTTGCCTCGGCCGTAGTGGTCGCGGCTTGACCTCCATGCCAGACCTCACCACGCAACTGTTGGACGCGGCGGAGTCCCGCGCTGCCGACCGATACGCAATTGATGAGTTAGGCATTTCAGGTACTCAGCTGATGGAGACTGCAGCTCAGGCGCTTGCGGAGGAAGTCCTACGGCTTGCCCCGAATGGTCCTCTTCTGGTGGCTGTCGGCAAAGGCAACAATGGGGGCGACGGACTGGCTGCTGCTCGGTTCCTGAGGGAACGAGGACGTGAAGTCACGGTTCGGGCGACCTGTGAAACAAGCGAGTGGGAGGGTGATGCTGCGGCGATGCTTGACACCTTGCCCGGAGAGCCGCCTCAGGGGCTCATTGGCGGCACAAGCGGCTTTTCATGCGTGCTTGACTGCGTTCTAGGCACTGGCGCCACAGGAGCCCCATACGGAGCTGTGGAAGATGGAATCAAGCTGATCAATGAGGCGCGCTCCGAGGGAGCACTTGTCGTCGCCTGTGACGTGCCAAGCGGCGTTGACGCAAGTACTGGCGAGGTTGCTGGCAGCTGCGTAAGCGCGGACGCGACGGTGACATTCCACACGATGAAGCTTGGCCAGTGGATTAATCCCGGCAAGCGTCATGCTGGCGCGGTCCACCTGGCTGACATCGGGATTCCACAGAGGCCCACTGAGTCGGCGGTTGCTTCCCTGTTGACCAACGACCTCGTTGATCTGATTCCCCAGCGTGGCGACGGTGCTGACAAATTCAGCGCCGGGTCCGTTCTTGTCATCGGTGGGTCACCCGGCCTGACCGGAGCGCCTCTACTGGCATCTCTGGGTGCGGCTAGAGGCGGCGCTGGCTATGTAACCGTTGCGCTTCCGAAGAGCCTGCTCAGTGCCGCTGACTCGCAGCTTGAGGTGATGGGCCTTGGCCTGGCTGAGAGCGGCGAGTTCCACTGCGCTGAGGGGGTGGAGTCAATCTTCAGCTCGGGCCGAGTGCCCGATGCGATCGTGATTGGCCCGGGGATTGGTCGTGGCGGATCGGTTGAGAAGGCGGTCGAGAAGATCATTGCCAGCTCTGAGGCTCCGGTGGTGGTTGACGCTGACGCTCTCCGATCCTTCGCTGGTAGGCCTGAGGCTCTCGCGGGAGCAAGGTCAAGCCTTGTGCTCACCCCTCATTCGGGCGAGATGGCATCTCTGCTTGGGAAGTCACGGGACGAGGTCAATTCACATCGACTCGCAGCAGCCCACGAGTTGGCTGATCGCGCGCGGGCCACTGTTGTCCTTAAGGGAGACGACACAATCGTCGCCGGCGCAGGGGGCCAAACTCGGATCAGTCCTGGTGGGGCACCGGCGCTGGCCACCGCTGGCACAGGGGACGTCCTAGGCGGACTCATCGCGGCTTATCTGGCCAAGGGAGTTGATCCGACTTCGGCTGCTGGCGCGGCAGTGCTTGTTCACCTTGAGGCAGGACGCATAGCCGGTGTTGATGGGCCTGAAGGAGTGCTTGCTGGGGAGATAGCTGGCTCTATTCCTGAGGCCCGCAACCGGCTGCGGCGCGCAGGCAGGTAAGGTTCACTCATATGGAATCAGTTGCCGAAATCATGGATGCGCAGCCAGCCACAGTGGGCCCAACAACTGACGTTGAATCAGTTGTTAAGGCAATGCGCGAGAACGAACTTCCCGGGCTGCCAGTTGTGGACTCCGAGAACAACTGTGTCGGGATCATCACCGAGAACGATCTGATCCTTAGGGACGAGGAGGCAGACCTCCACATCCCTCATTACGTTGAGATCATGGGCGGCATTGTTTGGCTTGAGCCACTTCGCCACTTTGAGGAGAAGTTCCGCAAAGCATTGGCATCGACTGCGCAGGAAATGATGACTCCGGCAAAGGACCTCACCACGGTGACACCTGAAACAGCGATCAAAGAGGCGGGGCGCTTGATCGCAAAGGAAGGTCACAACCGCATCCCAGTCGTTGACGCTGACGGCAAGCTCCAGGGTGTGGTCACGCGCGTGGACGTCCTCGGCGCTCTCAGCTCACAGTGAGCCGGGCTACAGCCGAGGTAGACCTCGGCGCCATCAGTCGCAACTGCGCCAGCCTCAAGGAGGCTGCAGGCGGAGTGAGACTTTGCGCCGTAGTTAAGGCCAACGGATACGGGCACGGCATGGTTCCGGTTGCAGAGGCGGCGCTGGCAGGAGGAGCTGACTGGCTCGGTGTCGCGGCAACCTCTGAGGCACTCCTCCTGCGAGAGATGGGGATTGAGGCGCCAGTCTTGGTGATGGGCGCTATCGAGAGAGGCGATGTCCCAACCCTGAGGCAGGCCAACTGCGACATTGTCTGTTGGACTGCTGAAGCACTCGACTGGGCCAGCGAAGCTCCCGGGACCCGTGTTCACATCAAGATTGACAGCGGAATGGGGAGGCTGGGGACTCGCGACCCCATGGAGGCAGTCGCTATTGCCCAACGGGCACATCAGTCAGAAGCGATTGAGCTGGTAGGCGTCACGACCCACTTCGCAACTGCTGATGA
>CALJKH010000189.1 GCA_937973575.1 uncultured Solirubrobacterales bacterium
CGCGAGGCGGACCGATCATTCCCTCGAGCATCTCGACCGCAGCCCTCAGGTCCTTGGTGATGAAGCCAAGTCCCCAACCGTGGGCGTGGCCTTCAGGCACGCTCTCAGTGTGGACAAGTTCGAGCACAGCATCGCCTGAGCGAACAAAGCCTTGTCTGATCTCGCTCCCGTCCTCCTGTTCGCGGATGACCTCCCGGCTGAGGGTCAGCCCGAGGTCGCGCATGGAAGTCGAAGTGCGGTCAAAGTCAGGCGTGGCGATCACAACTTGGTCCATTGAGTAGACGCCGTTCTCGTGCGTCTCAGTAACTGAAGGGTGGGAGACCTCAATCGGGAAACCGTCAAGGTTGTCAGCCCCCTCAGGGAGCCAGTCAAACCCGAGTGATTCGATGCCGCCCATTGGCGCGATGAACTCAATCGTCACCCCACCGACAGCCATCGTGTGGTCGGTCACTGTGAAGCCAGCGCTCGCCCAAGCTTGGGGGTCAGCGCCAACTCTCACCAAGGTCAAGGATGGGCGGCGGTCGTTACTTTCGCTCATCGCGCTTGGGTCCCTCTCTGTCCGGGCCGTGCCATCTAGGCAGGCCTTGGTTTGACATCACTGGCCCAGACTCTCACGGAAAGGCTGTTTGCGCCACCCCAACTTCTCCACAATGTGGACTGGTGTTAAGCCACAGGAGCTATAACAAGTGGCCCAACTGGCCCTGCTGCACCATCGGGCGTTCCACCGCGGCGGTTGGCCTCAGCCTCGGCCCGTTCGCGCCCACCATGCTCAAGGCCTGCAAGCTGGGACTCGCCGCGCCAGACGACTCCCTTCCCCCGCTCGCTCACAGTCACAGTCATCTTCCCTCCAAGGTGCTCAAGCGCCGCTGCGATGTTGCGCCGCTCAGATGGAAGAGGAACTGGAAGAACATGCGCTGCGCCCAACTCAGCCTTGCCGTGGACTTCAACCTGCCAGCGTCCAGACTTACCTGTCAGGTGCCACTCCTCATCGGACACATCAGCGGTAACCCGCGAGAGGAACGGGTCGCCAAGCCTGAGGAAGGTGTCGCCGAACCGAACGACGAGCGCCGTTACCTCAGTCGCGAATGGCCCGGACTTAACACGGCCACCTGCAAAGCAGACACAGGCGTCTCGATCTTCAAATCCTTGAGCTTGCCCCCACCACCACTCTTCGGGGAATCCACCGCGACCCCAATTCTTCTCTGCGTAGACAGAGGCGCCGTCAAGGTTCCATTCCTCCCCGCCGATCACGGCACTGCCACGAACCGTCCCGCCGAACAGGTGCGGGTGCCAGTACTGGTTGAGAGCGGGGATCGTGTGGAACCAAGACGAAGCACCAAATCGGCGGTTTGGCCAGAGGACTTCGTCCTCAACCGTCAAGTCCAGCTTGGCTTGGTCGCCAAGGTTGACTCTTACTCGGTTGCCTTCAGCGACGAACTCGCCGCCGTCGGTGCGGGCAGCAAGGCGGGTTGAGTCGCAACTTGCGCCGTCAAGAGCCCCGGCCTGCAGGAAGTGCCCAGGGTGGCTACCAAGTCCAACCGTTGCCCAAGTCCCACCGGCCCGGTCGTCATTGACTCCAATCAGGGCGATCAGCACTCGCCGTTCCTCTGGAAGCGTGACGCGCCAGAAGTAGCCCTCCATCCCAACCCCGTGGGCCAACAGCGGATTGCCATAAGGCAAGTCAGCGCCGGTTCCCCGGTAAAGCCCGATTGGGTTCAGCCTATTCGCCACTCCATAACCCTATGGCGTTAGTCAAATAAGGGTGAACCGGCTGCGACACGGCGTCACTGGGTGTACTCTGGAGCAGTACTCGTACAGGGGAGATTCAGGTGAAGCGCAGTCGCATCGCAGCAGCAGTTCTCGCAACTTCGGCAATGGTCGTGCTCCCAGCTGTGGCTGGCGCTGCAGTGACCCCAATTCAGAACGAGACGCCACTCTCAACCCTGCCGGACTTCACTGGTAAGGCTTGGAAAGCAAAGAGCCTTACCTCTACTGCCAATCCGCAGAACCCGTTTATGGCAGCCAACGGGAAGTCCAACATCCACGGCGATTCGTGGATGAGCGACACATACGCAATCTCAGGTCCACTTGGGAAGAACCTGACTCAGACGACGAACAGCCTTGGGGTCGAACTCCCGGGACTCTGCGCTTCACTCACATTTGATGCCCAAGGCCGAATGCTTACGGTCTGCCCAAGCGCACTTGGCACGCCAACTCTGCGCATGTTCAATGCCCAGACCCTTGACCTAGTCGCCAGCTATTCGCTTCCAGGTCGCGAAGGCCCGGCTCCGACCAACATCTTCAACGACTTCACTGGTGGCGGCTACTTCTTCCTCGACAATCAGGACCACCCGGTCGTATCCACCAATGACCGCAAGCTCCGAGTCTTTGGCCTCAACACGGCAGGCGACAGCTTCGATGTCCTCCACACCTATGACCTGACCAACGTTCTCGACTTTGGCGAGCGTCTCTCCTCTGCCCTTCCAGATTGGAACGGCAACTACTGGTTCGTCAGCAAGACCAACGGCAAGGTCGGCTGGATCAACCGCGATACAGGCGCGGTCCACAGCATCACTCTCCATGAGGAGATCGAGAATTCTTTCACGATTGGCTCGGATGGCGTCTACATCGTCAGCGACAAGGCCCAGTACAAGTTCGATACCGCTGGCGGGGCCGTCCACCAAATTTGGCGGACTGTTTATCCCAACAGCGGGATCATCAAGCCCGGGCAGGTTG
>CALJKH010000190.1 GCA_937973575.1 uncultured Solirubrobacterales bacterium
AGTGACACAGGCGAGTGGACTGTGACCAAGGACGGCGTTGTCTTCCCGAAGATCCAGCAGGCACTTTCAGCCAGCGGTCTCAACGTGATTGCAAACATCAGCATCAGCTCAGTTGGTGGCGGCAGCGGCGCGCTGCCGAAGGACGGTGGCACTGCCTCAATGTCCTTCCCGGCACAGCTGAAGATCACGCTCCAGACAGAGTCCGGCGCATTCCTGATCTCCGATTCCGCAGGTTGCTTCCTGCGCCCAATCGACTTCAGGCTCGCTGGTACTTATGACCCTGACACGAAGGTTCTGGCGCTTGACCAAAACAACGTGCTGTTCCCGAAGACGAGCGCCGGCTGTGGATCACTCGGCTCCCTCTTCGATGCTCAGCTTGGCCTGCCACGCAACGACATCTCACTGCACACCGAGTTCGCCGTAACTCAGAACGCAACAGTTGGCGCCTCGATCGCACGAGCATCACGTGGGGCAACCTCAGTTCCTGTCAGCTGCCCTGCGGCTAACGCTTGCAGCGGCCAGCTCGTCGTCAGTACGGTTGGTCGCCGCGGTCGCAAGACGCGCATCTCAGGCGCCAAGTTCAACCTGCCCCGTGCCCATAAGGCCAACCTGTCGCTGAAGCTCAGCTCCAGCGTCCAGGCTGCCCTGAAGAAGGCCGGGGCAAAGGGCCTGCCGGTAGTAGTCGAGCTTTGGCCGACGCACTCAGGTAAGGCCACATCAGTCAAGCGGGTACGTCTCTACGACGGTTCAGCCAACAGGAAGGGAGGCAAGCGATGAAGCGTTTCACCAACAAGACAAGCGGCAGCCGCGGCTCCGCACGCAAGGCACTCAACAAGGCAGCGCTGATTGCCACCCTCAGCACGGTGGCAGCTATGGGATTCGCCCCTGGCACAGCTGACGCCCGCCTGATCGCTAACCCGTCTGCTCCCGACTTTTATGGGCAGATCACCGGCGGCTACCTGCAGATTTACGGCAGCAACAACACCGTTCTCGGGCTTTCGCTCGACTTCCAGAACATTGGCCTCCCGTTCCCCTCCTTGCGAGGCACGGTTGATTCCGCGGGCAATGTCGTATTCCCGCAGAACCAGATCTCATTCGCTCCGATTCCGGTAGCGCTGGGAAGCGACACTGTCAACGTCGCCATCCAGCCGATGGCTAACTGGACAGGCAAGCTCAACCCGCTCACCGGCAGGGTGGACCTAGTTGCCAAGTTCCGGGTACAGGCGACTGGTGCAGCGCAGGGCTTCAGTCTTGGTGGCTCCTGCTACATCGGTTCATCAGGTAACCCGATCACTCTGACCCTCTCAACGCATGTGGGCACAGCGCCTGCCACGACCGCACTTCGCGCGGTGGACATTTGGCCGGTCAGCGGCACCACCGCTGGCGGCCCGTATTCCGCCCAGGGTTACTCAGATGAAGCAGGCGTTTGGCCGGCAGGACCGTTCAACGACTTCCTTGGCAACAAGGACCGAGCAGCAGGAACTATGCGAATGGTGGACGACACCCCGGTCATCCCAGCTGGTTCAGGCTGTGGTCCGCTCAGCCAGGCTGACGGCCCGCTCAACTCGCAGCTTGGACTTCCAAGCCAGGCAGGTAAGAGCCGTGCAGTTATTGACTTCGGCTTCGTGCCAGGTGGTTCGCGTACCGGCACGAACGCGTTCGTCAACAAGGGCGTGAACGCAAAGTTCTACGCACCCGGTCTTTCGACCAGCACATGGCCAGCAACCGAGATCCCTGAGATCCCAACCTCCGTGCCGCTCAGCTTGGACGGCTCGGGCTCTGTCTTCTATGCGGGCCCCAACACTGGCGGGCGTTACCAATGGGACCTCGGAACCGGCACCTTCGGATCCTGGACCGATACGGCCACGCAGACAACGTCGTTTGCTGACACCGGCCTTAAGACCATTCGTCTGACGGCGCGTGATGCCGACGGCGACGTCACAACGAAGACTCACGTAGTCAACGTTGTTCAGTCATCCGACATCAGTGTTGCTACATCGGCACCTGAGTTCCGCGGCGGCTCGAACGGCACCTACACCTTCAATGTCACCAACAACTCAACTGAGCGGGCCAACACGCAGCCGATCACGCTTTCGGCACCGCTACCAGCTGGCACGACATTTGTTTCAGCGTCAGGCAGCGGTTGGACTTGCAACAGCGCCGCAGCAGGGACGCTCAGCTGCACGCTTCCGACTGGCGCACTTGCCGCAGGCGCCAGCTCCTCAGTCAACCTGACTGTTGCCGTCAGCCCGACTGCAGCAGCCAGCCTCGCCAACCATGTAAGTGTTAGCCAGATTGGTGACCCGAACAGCACTAATGACGCTGTGGACGGCACGACGACAGTCCGTAAGACAGACCTCGCCGTAACTGAGGCCGCCAATGGCAGCTTCACAGCCAATGGC
This sequence comes from uncultured Solirubrobacterales bacterium, assembly GCA_937973575.1. GTDB lineage: Bacteria > Actinomycetota > Thermoleophilia > Solirubrobacterales > Solirubrobacteraceae > WLNJ01. The sequence continues at coordinate 2,403 of CALJKH010000190.1, forward strand.
GTATGGGGTTACAACGTTGGCGTTCATAACGCTGGCGATGCTCCGACTGTTGGCAACTCAACCGTTGTTGTCACCCTGCCTGTGGGCATGACCTACCGTGCCACAGGATCCGGTGGCACTGGTTGGACATGCTCGGCAGTGGCCTCCACCAACAACGTCAGCTGCGTCTACTCGGCAGTGATCGGGGCAGGCGGAGACGCGCCAGCGCTCACAGTTCTTGGTCGAATCGCCAACAGCGTCAGCGGTGACGTTGCAAGCAGCGCAAGCGTGACGGCTCAGGGCGATTCCAATGCCTTCGACGGTGCTGACAGCGCATCAGTAACCACCGGAGTCAGCGTGGTTCCTGACCTCGCCGTTTACGGCTCCCACTCGGGCACGTTCACGGTGGGCTCCACCGGCACAGTCACGTTCCGTGTTGACAACGAGTCCGTCCTTGACGCGACCAACCCGACAGCTCTTCAGTTCAACCTTCCGAATGGTCTTAAGGTCAGCTCAATCCAAGGCGGCGAAGGCTGGGACTGCTCAGCCACCTCCGTCGGCTCAAGCGCTGTTGACTGCTCGTTCGCCGGAACGATCGCTGCTGGTGCTAGCAGCACTAACGTCGAAGTAACTGTTGCCGTAGGCCATGACGCCTACCCAAGCGCGACGGTTGCTCCTGCAATCAGCAACTCCGGTGACGGGTACGCCGCTAACAACAGCGGTTCAGACCAGCTCGGTGTCAGCAGGATTGACGTAAGCCTTACCCAGACAGTCGACCGCGCATTCAGCGTTGGTGTTGAGGGCGTTTACCGTATCGGCGTTAAGAACAATGGAACCGCAGCGACAGTGGGGGCAACCTCGGTTACCGCTTCCCTGCCCTCAAGCATCAGGTTCCGCACAGCCGCCGGCATTGGCTGGGACTGTTCCGCGTCGAAGGCTCAAGAGCTCTCCTGCGCGCGTGACGCTGCCCTTTCTGCGGGTGAAGAGGCTGGCGGCATCACGCTCCGTGTTGATGTTCTCGACAAGGCCGGCGATGATGGCCAGGTTGACCTGACATCCATCGTCTCCACCGAACGGGACAACCCCTCAGTGGCAGGCGATTCGCCGGTATCAGGCAATAACTCATCAGCTCTGAGCACCAAGGCTGTCGCCGTCGACCTCAACGTCAGCGTCCGGCACGCGATCGACTTCGTGGTCGGAACCCCGCAGAACGTCGTAATCAAGGTTCGTAACGTCGGCACCTTCCCGACAGTCAAGGGCGAGACCGTAACGGTCAAGGACACCCTTCCGGCCGCATTCACTCCTGACATTGCCAACGTCTACACCAACCGCTCAGGTTGGGCATGCACCGCTGCCGGCCAGGTCGTCACATGCGTCCTCACGCCTGCTGACTCGCAGACCTCGGCTCTCGCGGTCGGCGCAACAGCTGCGATCGAAATTCCGGTCACGGCAGGTGATTCGTCAGCTAATGATTCGAACAACTCCGTTGAGGTTTCAACACTCAAGGATTCAAGCGCGGATCGCAGCCCGAACAATGTCGCCACCGATTCGATCCATGTGAATCGGGTCAAGGTGGGCCTTTCGGCCTCACAAACAATCGCACCACGTGCGGGTGGGGTGGCTGAGGTCACTGCAAGCGTCCTCAACAGCGGAAGCTCAGCGACGGTTGGCCCAATCCAGGTCACGATTCCGCTCGCGGCTGGTACCTCATACCGCCCATCAGGCTCCGTGACCAGCGGTTGGGACTGCTCAAGCGCAGGCGCGGGAACAAGTGTCGTTTGTGAGCGCGCAGCGGCAGTCGCTGTAGGCGCAAGCACATCAACCCTCAAGATCCGCGAGAACATTTCGGCTTCAGCCCCAGATTCATGGAGCACCGCGGTAACTGCTTCAACAGCAACTGAGGCAGCTTCATACCTTGAAGACAACACAGTCACGCTCAGCCCAAGCCTTGAGAAGGTCAACCTTGAGCTCGTGAAGAGCCATGCCGGGGACAGCGTCAAGGCCGGTCATCGCGCAACCTTCCGCTACCGCGTTACCAACGTCGGCAACGTAACGAGCGGTGGAGTTATCCACATCACTGACACCGTCAACACGGTCTTCACCGGGCTGAAGGCAAGCGGTACAGGTTGGACTTGCTCAATCGATGGTCATCAGCTCGACTGCACCACCAGCGCAGCCGTTGCTGCTGGTGCGCGCACCTCGGATGTAACGCTCGGAGCCAACGTCCCAACTGAGGCGACGGGCATCTACGAGTCGTCCGAACTTGCGACAGTTGCCAATGCAGGCGATCCGTACCCAAGCAATGACGTTTCAGCTGACCCAGCGCGCGTCGTAACCACAGAGGACCTTGCGCTCAGCGCAACCCTTGTCGGAAGCCCACGTGTAGGCGGTACCTTCTCAATCCACTACCGCGTGCGTAACATCGGTGCTGAGACTGCTGATGGCAACCCAACCGCACGGATCACGGACAGCCTTCCCGCTGGCCTTGTTCCAGTCAGCTACGTGAGCGACGACTCATGGGAGTGTGACCTTGTTGATGCAAAGGTTGCCTGTGACCTGACTCAGCCGCTTGAGCCAGGCGCAGCCAGCAGTGTCACGGTCCGCGTCAGGGTTGACGGTGGAGTAGCTACGCAGAGCGCATCCCTGGCTCAGGTAGCTGCAGGTTCAACCACCCAGGATCCGAACAAGGCCAACGATCACGCGATCTCGATCTACAACGTGACCGGCGCAGACCTCGCTCTGACCGCGAACCTTGCCTCGGGTGCCTCGTTCAAGACTGGTAAGCCAACCAAGTTCATCATGAGCGTCAGCAACGTTGGCTCGGCCACCACAACTGGCCCAACCACGGTGACTATCCCGCTCACAAAGGGCGAGACCTTCGCTGACAACGGCGCCTACGGCACCGACTGGGACTGCCGCTTGATTGGCGAGGCCATCAAGTGCGACTACCCGAACTCACTTGCAGCAGGCGAGACATCGCCAACGGTGCAGGTGTCGGTCACGGCGGGCGAGGCAAACCTGCCATCGATTAGCTCGAGCTTCACTGTCTCGACTGAGGGGGATGAGAACAGCGACAACGACACGGTCACCCGTACCGATGACGTAGCCGACCTCACTCCTGAGCCGGACACGAACATCACTGATGGTCCTGCGATCTCCACGGCATCACGCTCAGGCCGGTTTACATTCGAGTCCAGCGACGATGAGTCAACCTTCGAGTGCCGCCTTGATTCAGGCGCTTGGGCGACCTGCGCCAGCCCTTACACAGTTAAGAGCCTCGCAGTAGGTCCGCATCAGTTCGATATCCGCGCAACCGGCCACACCGGCAAGGTTGAGTCTGAGCCAGCATCGTTCATCTGGACAATCAAGTCCGGTAGCGGTGGTGTCCGCACTCCAATCGTTGCCACGATGAGCAGCGGTGAGATCCGGATCCCAGGCCTTGGCGCTGGTGGACTTCCGCTTCCAGCCGGTCAGCTCAGCCTTACCGGCGACGTTGGCGAGGACGGGTCGATTTCGATCCCAGCTACGGGCATCAAGTTCCCAGTGATCGAGCAGGCGATTGACGCTGCTGGCATCTCAGCCAACGCGAAGATCATCATCACCGCTTCAGCTGGTGGTGCAGGCACGCTCACACCGGGCGGGGGCGACGCTGACTTTGCCTTCCCAGCGAAGATCAAGCTTGAGGCAGCCCTTGCTGGCGGCCTTGTGCTCCTCGGCCCATCGTCAGCTTGCTACCTGCAGCCGATCAACTTCAACATGCACGGTCACTACGACCATGACGCTGGCACGATCAGCCTGACTCAGGAGGGAATCACCCTTCCGAAGACGAGCCCAGGCTGTGGCGGTATCGGTGGCACCATCGATGGAGCTCTCAACCTTCCGCGCACCGACGTTGGCATCAGCGTTGACTTCACTATTGCTGGCGGAGTTAAGGTTGGCATCGCCAAGCCACAGGGCGGTAGCAGCGCAGTGACTGTTCCAGTTACCTGCAAGGGAATCGCAGCTGGCTGCGGCGGCAAGGTCGAGGTAGTCGGCACTGTCGGCAAGAAGTCAGTTGTCTTCGGTCGCAGTGTCTACCGACTCCGTAGCGGCAAGGGAGCCTCTGTCAAGGTTCCGCTCAGCAAGGATGCTCGGAAGCGGATTGCAAAGGCTGGCCGCAAGGGTATGCGCGTGACAGTTCGCGTCACGGCGGACGGTTCAAAGATCGTCCAGTCCCAGCGCAGCATCGTCCTTAGGAAGTAGAAGCTTGATTAGGCGCGGGATCTCGATTGGGATTCCGCGCTTAGTGACGCAAACAACCGCGCTTCCGTGCATTATGTGTACGGGAGCGTTCACTTAGTAAGTCAAGAAAGAACCATGGAGAGACGAATGACCAAGCAGGCAGCAGTTAAGACCAACCCTCGTGCACTTGTCATAGGTGCCGTTGTTGCCTGCGTGGCGGCATTCGCTGTACCCGCTGCAGCATCAGCTGCGACGACAGCCCCCAAGGCCAACGCTAAGGCCACCTTCAAAACTGGTGGCAGCATCAACGAGGTCTGGATTACTGACGCCGCCCAAGGTGACGACCTCCTGCTTGTAAGCAAGTCAGGCAAGGTGCTCCAACACGGGGCAGCCGACAGCCTTGGCAGCAAGATCTTCCACGACGTGACAGCTGGCAAGGGCTACACAGTCCGCCTCTCAAAGAGCGGCAAGGTCTATGGCTCCTCTTCGATCGAGGTACTCAAGCCGGGGCAGAACCCCAAGTCATCCTGGTACAGCCAGTTCCACCTTCACGCCGGTCTCAACTACGTGAAGATGCGCGACGGCGTTGAGCTCGCCATGACTGTTCGTCTTCCATTCGGAGTCTCAACACTTGATCCAGCCAAGCAGTACGCGACCTACATCGAGTACTCGGGCTACCAGACCGCCGCACCGCACGACTACCTCGCTGCTGTGCTTGGTGGCAATACGAACGATCCGCTGCTTCCATCCAGTTCAACCTCGGTGGGCGCTGTGATTGGACCACTGCTCAACTTCGTCACCGTTTCAGTTCAGATGCGTGGCTCAGGTTGCTCAGGCGGTGCGTTCGACCTCTTCAACTACAACACCACTTACGACGGCTATGACGCCATCGAGACAGTGGCATCGCAGCCTTGGGTCAAGGGCCACAAGGTCGGCATGGGCGGCATTTCGTTCTCCGGCATCAGCCAGCTGTTCGTAGCCGGCACGCAGCCTCCACACCTTGCAGCAATTACACCGCTGTCGGTAATGGACGACGTCTACACGGCCACCGGTTACCCAGGCGGCATCTTCAACAAGGGCTTTGCTCTTAGCTGGATTACCGAGCGCCAGGACGATGCTCAGCCAGCCCCAGCAGGCGGCCAGGGTTGGGCCCGTTACCTTGCTGCCAACGATCCGGCTACAGGTAAGCCTCGTGACCAGCACTGCTTCGACAACCAGAAGCTGCGTCTCCAGACTCTCGACGCTGTGTCCCTCACTCAGACCAACCACTTCCGCATTCCATCGCTGTTTGATCAACGCGCCCCAGCAACTTGGGTCTCGAAGATCAAGGTTCCAGTCTTCTGGGTTGGCGCCTACAACGATGAGCAGACCGGCCCACACTGGACTGAGTCAATTGGTTCTCTGAAGAGCAACAAGAAGGTCTGGGTCACCATGCAGAACGGTGTCCACGTGGACTCACTTGGGCCAAGCACGATTACGCGCTGGGCTGAGTTCATGAACCTCTACGTAGCTAACCGGATTCCGAAGGTCAGCGACCTAGTAATCAGCTACTCAGGGACTCTGTACCAGACGATTGCTGATGCACTCGCACTTCCAGTGCAGCAGTCACGATTCGCGAGCCTTGCCGATACGGCGACAAACCTGATCGCTGCTCGCAAGCAGTTTGAGGCGGATCCGAGGATCACGGTTCTGATGGAGAACGGCAACGCCATCTCCGGACATCCGGGTTCCATTGGCGCGTCTTGGAGCCTCGGATTCAACGCATGGCCGATCACTCAGACAGCTGCCACTCGCTACTACTTCAACGCTGACGGCACTATGAACACCAGCACGCCGTCATCGGCTGGCTCCGTCTCATACGTGTCTGATCCATCAGCGCGTCCTGAAGACACCCTCGGTGGTGCGCCAGGCGATGCTTGGAAGGCACAGCCTCGTTACAACTGGACCCCAGTTGCCTCAGGTAAGGGCCTTGGCTTCATCACGCCAGCGCTGGCAACCAACAAGGTTCTTGTTGGCCCAGGCAGCATTGACCTCTACCTGAAGTCGAGCGCCGCTGACACTGACCTTCAGGCGACGATCTCTGAGGTTCGCCCTGACGGTAAGGAGACATACATCCAGACGGGTTGGCTGCGTGCTTCGATGCGCACGCTGAATGCTGCGAAGTCAAGTGCGCTTGACCCATTCCCGACTTACCTCCAGAAGGATGCGAGCAACCTGCCAAGCGGGAGCTACACGCTCGTGCGGGTACCGCTTCCGAGCTTCAGCCACGCGTTCCGCGCTGGGTCGAAGATCCGAATCACGATCACAGCACCAGGTGGCGATCGCCCAAGCTGGCAGTTTGATTCGCTTTCCAACGGAGAGACAAACACCCTCTCGCTCGGTGGGGCACAGCCATCGTCGGTCAACCTTCCGTTCATCACGGGAGCTGTCGTTCCGTCGAACAAGCCACTGCCTGGCCCAACAGCACTTCGTGGTCAGCCAAGCCGCGATTACGTAGCGGCCAGCAACGGCGGCTAGTCCGGTTAATACCGGGGTCAACTGCACGGCGGGGGCTTAGGCTCCCGCCGTTTTTTGTTTCCTGGGCCGACTACCAGACGCGTTCGACGCCGTAGGTGTCAAAGACTTCGTCTGAACTTAGGATTGGTAGGCCTTCGAGCTTTGCCTGAGCGGCAAGCATTCGGTCGAATGGGTCCTTGTGGTCTGGGATCTTGCGGAGGTTTCGTGATTCCCAACCGTGCTCGCAAGTCACCTCGAGAGTGGACATTCCCTGGCTCTTGATCATTTCGATGGGGTCCCCGGGGAGTCGAAGCTTTCCTGTCGCTGACTTGATCGCCATCTCCCACAGGGAGGCTGCGCTGACGATGATTCGCTGGTCTCGCGACTCGAGCAGGCTGCGGACCTGATCACTCAACCGAGGACTGTCTTCGGTAAACCAAATGAACGCGTGGGTGTCAAGCAGCCATCCGTTCACCGATAGTCCTCGAATTCGTCAAGAGGTTCATCGAAGTCTGGGGAGATCCAGATCTTGCCCTTCCAAGTGCCCAACTGCCGCTTGCCTGCGGGAGGCGAGTAGGCGACGATCTTGGCGATCGGCGTGTTGCCGCGTTGAACGACAACCTCGTCGCCGCCTTCCACGGCTGCAAGGAGGCGGGAGAGGTTTGTCTTTGCCTCGTGGATTTTGACGTAGTGCACTTTGCCCATGCTGGCAGGTTAGTCCACTTAGTTTACTAAGGCAAGTCTCGATGGAAAGAGTCTCTCCGGAGATTTGACGCAGGCGGCTTTAGTCTTCGACTGGGCCACCGGCACGGCTGCCGATGTCGTCGTCGGCCGGTGCGCGACCGTCGCGGCCTACATAGCCGCCTTGAGCGCCGAAGATCACATAGGTGGCTTCAGCTTCCGTCTTGTTGACGATCCGGCGCGGGGTTTCAGCATCAACGCGGAGGAATGACCCAGTGCCGACCTCGACCGTCTCGTCGGGCTCGTCGCCATCGCCAAATTCAAATACCAGCTCGCCGGAGTGCACAAAGTAGACCTCTTCCTGGCGCTCATGCCAGTGGATGCCTGTCTGCCAGCGTGGGGGAAGGACGATCGTGTTAACGCCCATCTCCTTCACGTCAATCTCCGCGCGCACCTTGCGGAAGCCAGGGCCTTCGCCCATTGAGTCAATGTTGGTTGCGCCCCATCCGTTTCCGATGATTGTTTCGTTTAGTGGCATGTGGTGGGGTCCTTTCGAGGGGTGCGTGTACTGCGGGGTAACGATCATTCTAGTCGCCACGGCTATGTAAGCCGGATTCGACATTTCGGAAAACTACCTGCCGATGACCAAAACTAGGTTCTAATGTAGTTACTACCTTGAACCGGGAAAGAGGTAACAATGATTGAAGAATCAGCTGAAACAAATGTAAGCGTCGTCATCTTCACCTACGCTCGGATTCCGTTGGACGGCACCACGACTTGCCTAAACGCAACGGGCGAGATCACCGTCGTAGCCGGCTCCACATCCAAAGAGGATGTCCACCGATACCTGCGCGGACACAAGCCCGACGTCTATCTCAAGATGCCACCACCAAGCGTTCCAGAGATCGCAAGCGACGTGCAGGATGCAGTTGAGTTCCTCGCCGAAGAGAGCCCAGACACGCAGCTTGTGGTCGTTAGCTACTCAAATAATCCCGAGGCTGCCCGGCTCGCTTTGCGGGCAGGTGCGCACGGCTACGTGATGATCACCGAAGGCATGTCAATCCTCGCCGAGGCAATCAAGTCAGCAGCCCGTGGTGAGATCTACGTCAATCCGCGCCTTCTAACCGATGTGGCAATGCTTGGCGACGGCTACCTTGATGGCTTGACTCCACGCGAGCGCGAGGTTCTTGGCTTGCTTGCACTCGGCTACTCGAACGCGGAGGCGGCAGCGGCGATGTTCCTCTCAACTAGGACGATCGAGTCTTACCGCGCGAGTCTCTACGAGAAGCTCGGCATCCAGACCCGTCGGGAGGTAGTCGAGTACGCCATGCAGCACGACCTCATCCCAAGCGGAGCTAATGCGGACTAGATAGAAGCTGGAAGGTGGGGCTCTTGAGCCTCACCCCAGGCTTCAACATTGTTGCTGCGCTTCAAACGACGGCGTGCCTTGAGATCGAGCAGGACTTCAAGGCCGGCTGCGCTGAGAATCTCGCGCACTTGAGCTTGGCCCTCTGGGGTGAGGGCTTCGAACGCCCCCTGGATCTTCTGAAGGTGAAGGATTCGGTACGGGATGGCATGGGTTGTGATCTCATGCCCGTGCCAATTCCAAGTGACCATGCCCAATGAACGCTTCGATGCCTTACCTCCGACGACTTCGCCTTCGGCCGTATCTGGATTCTCGGCAAGGTATTCGTCCACAAACCTCACGTGGGCGACGGCCTCGTCAGCGATCTCGCTGCCCACGTATGCGAGTAGATCGATCAGGGTTGAAGGGAGGTTGTCGCCGTCAAACAATTCGGTGGACACCTTGCCGTACTGGCCTGTGCCAGCGATCGGGACGAGCATCCGCTCAGTCCAACTCCACACTGGCCAAGCATCACGCTTCATGATCGCTGAGGGGTAAGGATCACGGCTCAAGTGGGCATACAGCGGCCCCATCAGCGCAAAGTCGCCCCTGGTTGGCCTGCCGCCAAGCAGGTATGGCGCCTCTTCAAGGTGGGCGGAGAACAGTGCTAGGAACTCTGCGTAGCACCGTTCAATTTCAGGGATCGTGTCGGGATTAACCCCGAAGTCCACAGTCAGCTTGCGCATCTGGTTGCCGGCAAACTCTGCGATCTGCGCGCGTGCCTCAGTCTCGCTTGTGCCCGCATCGGCCTCGGCATCAAGGTTGGTTGAGCCAAAGGCGTTGGTGCCGCCGGGCAGCACAAGACCGCGGCCAAAGTCCTCCAGTACGAACGGCATGTTGTCGTCGTCGAAGTTCCAGCGGAAGTGAAGTGCTGGGCGCATCAGGCCCTCGCTTCCGAACATGCTGAATACGCGGGACAGAACTGACAGAACACCTTCGCTCGGGTCGGCTGAGCGCTCGGGTGCCACCTGCGCGTCGAGGTGATCAATGACGTCTTCGGTGTCTTGGATCAGATGCCCGTCTGCCGTCCTGAAAACAGGGATCACCCAGCGGCTTATCTCCGGGACAACCTGCTCGATGTAGCTGGGGTCGCCGGGCGGAGTTTCGACGTAGTCGATGCCCTGCTTGAGCAGGTACGACCGCGCCTTGCTCGAGTAGAGCGAGGACCGCATCGCGTAGAGGACAGGCAGATCAGATGACATCAAAATCTGCCTTGCTTCTTATGGGAGAAGCGAGTAAGTGTTCTTCAGGTTGTCCTGAACAACAGTCATCGTGCCTGGGGCGACAATTGTCAACTGCTTTGTGAGCTTGACTGCCCTGTACTTCCATCCTGTTGGGAGGACAAGCAGAGGCTTCTTGCCGGAGGCCAGAGTGTTAAGCGACTTCTCTGTGACCTTGGCGCTGATCAAGCTGGTGAAAGCCTGCATGCCGTACTTCTTGCCGCTCGGCGAGATCAGCTCGCGCAGGTAAGTGCCCTTGTCGTAGATCCAAGTGCTTGTCCGCTGCACTGTGAGCTCAACGAATGGAGACGGGGCAGCATTTAGGTCGAGCACTGCTGCTTGGCGCATGGTGATGTCGCCAAAGGACTTGACGTCTGAGCTGAGAACGCCACCGATGCGGTTGAACACCCACCAACGTGGTCCGTTGACTGAGATTTGGTCCATTGAGTTTGCAGTCGTCAGGCCGCTAAGCGAGGACGCAGTGGTTGTGGCGCGCCACGCTGCGGTTGGGCAGTCGTTGAGTCCGAAGGTGTTCCAAACCTGAATGTGGAGGAGGGGAGCGCTTGGCTGGACCTTGACGAGCATCAGCTCGCAGTAGCGCTTGCCGTAGGCACCCTTCTGGATCGTGTAGCTCGGAGTAGTGGCTGATGCCGGCATGGCGGCAACGAGCCCAACAACGGCTGCGACTGTGGCTACGGATGCGAACTTCTTAGCAGTGCGATTCATGTCTCTCCCTTGTTTGAGGCGCAAGCCTCAGTCTCCACTAAGAAGATTACACCGATTGTGACGCGTTGTCACGCTGCTAGAAGGAAACATCCTCGCTTAAGGCCTCAAGCACGCCCGGGTACATCCGCTGCTTGATCGTGGCCAGCGTCCCGCGGTCCTTGCTGGTGAGGGCTTGGGCACGAGCAATAGCTGCTGGCAGCACCTGCTCATCTGGCACGGCTTCGTTAATGAAGCCCGCAGCGAGTGCTTCCTCAGCGCTAAACCTGCGACCGGTGAGCATTACCTCGTAGGCGGCCGCCGCTGTCAGCTTGGCTTGGACTAGCTGGGCCATACCGTTGGTGAAGGGAATGTTGATATCGACCTCAGGGAGGCAGAAGAACCCGCGGTCGGTGCGCATGACGATCTGGTCACATGCGAGAGCGAGCATCCCGCCGCCAGCAAAGGCGTGGCCGTTGACTGCTGCCACGGTTGCCACCGGGAAGCTCAGCAACCGCTTGTAGAGGGCTTGAAGTCCGTTGGCAACAAGCGATGGGCCGCCCTGTTCTGCGTTGGCCATCATCCAGTCGAGGTCGAGCCCGTTGGAGAAGAACTTGTCCTGGCCGGTAAGGACGACTGCGGCCGGGCCTTCGCTGGCCTCGACTTCGCTGAGCGCCTTGTCGAACGCATCCAGCATCGTCGGATTGAAGCGGTTTTCCTCCGCGACCATCGTCAGGACGAACACGTCCTCGTTGCGCGTGACTTCAATCATCTTGACTCCTAGAAGGTCGGGGTGCGGTTACTTAGCTAAAGCGTATGCGGCAACAGCTGGCTCTGCGCTCAAGGTCGGTACTTGAAGGCTGTCCAGTCGCCCGCCAGCAACGCTGAGTACGACCCATGAGGACGCAGCGTCAAGGCCCGTCCCAAATGGGTGTGAGCAGACGTTCTTCGGGAATCGGGAGACCTTGGCTGGTCCCGAGTACTTGACAGCGTCGAAGAACGCTTCAAATGTGACCGAGTCAAGGATCGTGCCAATGTGGCTGACCTTGCGGCCCTTGCAGACATCCTGAATCAGGATGTTACTTGCGCCCTTCAGTGAGGAAGTTGGGTTCTTGCCAGTCTCAGGTTGAACGAGTTCGTCTGTTGAGGAGCGAAGGGTCGTCCATGATGTTGGCCCGGGAGCTTCGAGCTTGTAGGCGTTGAGCGCCTTCAGCATCTTTGACCCGGAGGCCTGCTGCCAGGCAGCTGCTGGGCAACCTGGGTGAGGTGCGCATGAAGTGCTTGTGTACTTCGTGTTGATGATCGTGCTGCCGTGATGGGTCCCAGCAGCGCCAACCACATCGGAGACCTTCGCCCGCAGGCTGGGCCACCAGGTCAGCGCCCAACGGGGAACGAGTGCGCCCTGACTGATTCCAAGGATCGCCAGCTTCTTGCCGGACTGCGCGTACTCGTAACGGATCGCGTTGACGAGGTACTCGGACGCGATCTGGATGTCACCAGTCATCTTGTCCGGGAAGTTCACGTAACAAAGCGGGTGACCGTAGAGGTCGAACGCGGACTTGGTAATCGAGTAGACCTCATCGCCTGTTGCGCCAGTACCGGTGACAAGAAGGATTGGAGTCAGCTTGGTGCCGGCAAGCGGTGGGCCAACGCAGTGCACTGCGGCATCCAGAGTCGCCTGGGGGACCGTGAGTGCGGGCTCTGCCGCTGATGCTGTGGACGGTGCTGCGAGAGCAGTAAGGGCAAGGAGCTTGATGAGTGTCTTCATGGTCAGAAGGCTAGCGGGGCGCCGGCGGGTCACGCGCTGGGTCGGTATCCCGAGCCTGCGCGGGGGTAAGGGTTGGTCTGTAAGCTGGTGACACATTGTCGCACCACGGGAGGGGACAGCGATGGGTTCAAAGACGGGCATTGCACTTAAGACGATCCTTGTAACTGGTTGCATGGCGCTGACGGCCGTGCCAACGGCAAGTGCGTCTCTCACCTCCAGCCAGAAGGCGGCGATCCAGAAGGTCGGTTCTAACGCCTATATCTACGGCTATGCGCCCGTCTACATGCAGCGGAATGTGGCGAGGTTCCCTGCAAACATGGTCGTCAACGTTCAGTACCTCGCTACTGAACTGACTCGTACCGTCGTCAAGCCGAACTCAGACACCCTCTATTCGATCGTCGTCCTTGATGTTGGAACTGATCCGGTCATCGTTCATGCCCCTGCGACCGGTAGCCGCTACTTCAGCTTCGAACTTCTCGACGGGCACACCAATGTCTTCGGGTACATCGGTACTCGTGCCACGGGAAGCGAGGGTGGCGACTACGCCATCGTTGGGCCTAACTGGGACGCCTCAACTACCCCGTTGGCCAAGAGCGTTAAGGGAATCATCCGCTCGCACACCCCGCGGGTTTGGGTAGTGGGTCGGACTTTGGTTGACGGCGATGCTGACTTGCAGGCAGCCGTTGCAGTCCAAGACCAGATCACTGTGCAGCAGAACAGCAAGCTCGCAGAGGCGATCTATGTGCCCGTTTTTGACCTCACCGTTCCCAACAACGCACTCGGCACGCCGGCGGACATGGTCCCCAACGCTGCCTACTTCAAGGAGTTCGGCACTGTCATGGCGGCGCAGCCTCCTGTGGCAGCTGACAGCAGCCTGATCACGGCCTTCGCCAAGTACGGAGTGGGCCCAGGCCTTGACCCAAACAAGACTCAAAGTGCTGCGGTAATGGCAGAGCTTGTTAAGGGCGCGAAGGCAGGCCAAGCAAAGATCAATGCTGGCATTGAGGCTCAGCGCAAGGCCTCGGAAAAGAAGAACAACGGCTGGATCCTCTTCGACCGCGTTGGTGATTTTGGCACCGACTACCTGACTCGGGCAATCATCGCTCAGATCGGAGTGGGCGCCAACAAGCCTGAGGAGTCCATCTACCCTGGCACCACCCACGACTCCTCGGGCAAGCTGCTCACCGGCGCCTCTAAGCACCTCTACAAGATCCACTTCAACTCAGGGCAGTTGCCTCCGGTTGACGGCTTCTGGTCAATCTCGATGTACGCGGTTGATCAGTACTTCATCGCGAATCCGATCAATCGATTCCAGATCGGTGACCGCACTCCAAACCTTGTCCGCAACTCAGATGGGTCATTGGACATCTGGGTCAGCAAGGCTCAGCCTTCAGCCGCACATGGGGGAGTTAAGAACTGGCTTCCAGCGCCAGCAGCACCATTCACTCTGGTGATGCGCGCCTATATTCCACGGCCGAGCATCCTCAACGGAACTTGGAAGTACCCAAAGATCACTAAGGTGAGCTAACCATGTGCACCTCATTCACCATCGGTAACAAGGACAGCGGCTACGTCTATGGGCGGACGATGGAGTTCACCCTTGACCTCCGGTCCGAAATCATGGTCATTCCTGCTGGAACGCAGATGACCGGAACCGATAAGAACGGCGTTATTGGCGAGGGAGGTCTTAGCTGGGAGACAAAGCACTCCGCGGTTGCCGCAAACGCGCTCGGCCTACCGATCGCGATTGACGGAGTCAATGAAAAAGGCCTCGTCGTTGGCGTACTCAACTTCCCAGCATCAGCTGAGTACCTGGAGGTCGCCGACTCCGACCAAGCTAAGTCGCTCTGCTCGGTTGACATTGCTGGTTACCTGCTGACCACCTGTGCCACGGTTGAGGAGGCACGACAAGCGGTTGAACAGGTCCCAGTGCAGGGAGTGTCGATTCCTCAGTACGGCGGCGCGATTCCGCCAGTCCACTACTGCGTCCATGACGCTGAGGGCGGCAGCATCGTGATCGAGTACGTCCACGGCCACCTCCATGTGCATGAGAACCCGACGACTGTGATGACGAACGAGCCTGCGTTCCCAATGCACCTTGAAAACCTCGCTCAGTTCCAGGCCATCACGAACACTGAGCCAAAGCCGATTGAAGTAAACGGCCTCACGCTGGCAGCCCACAGCTCCGGTGATGGCACGCTCGGCCTTCCCTCAGGCTTCCTTGCCACCAGCAGATTTGTTCGCGCCTTCTGGTTCCGCCAGTTCGCGATTGAGCACAAGACTCCAGCGGAAGGCGTGCAGATCGCCCGCCACATCCTCAACCAGTTCGACATTCCGCCAGGAACCGTCATGACCGCAGCAGGCGGCACTGGCGAAGGCGGCGGCGTTGCTGGCGCTGAGATCACCCAGTGGATGACTGTGACTGACCAGAAGAACGCCGTGCTCTACGCGAGCACGTATGACCACCCGAACCTGTTCAAGGTGGATGTCAAGAAGGCAGCTGCCGCAGCCGACGGGATCGCGTTCATTCAGTTGCCGTCAATGGACGACATTCCTGAGCTTCTTCCAGCCTGAGCTGGCCCCAGCTAGCTACTAACTAGCCAGCTGAGGCTGGATTGGAACCCAAGCGCTCCAGCGACGAATTGAGTCGGAGATCCGGAC
>CALJKH010000191.1 GCA_937973575.1 uncultured Solirubrobacterales bacterium
CACCACACCTGCGCTACGCTTTCTCAACTCCTTGGGGCTGTAGCTCAGCTGGGAGAGCGTCGCGCTGGCAGCGCGAAGGTCAGGGGTTCGATCCCCCTCAGCTCCACTTAATCAGCGTCCAACCAGCTCGCTAAGAGAAGGCTGGTTCGGACTCCGGAGCATCGGGATGATCTGTTCGCTTCCCGTCGCCCCAAAGCTTCTCCAAGCGGTACATCTCGCGCGCCTCAGGCTGGAAGATGTGCACAACCACATCAATGAAGTCAATCAATACCCAGCGCCCTTCTGGGAGGCCTTCAACCTTGCGTGGGTAGAGGCCGTGGGCCTTCTTCATCTCCACAAGGATCCCGTCGTGGATGGCCTTTACTTGACGATCTGAGCGACCGCTGGCGATCACGAAACGGTCCGTGTAGTCCACGAGACCGCGCAGATCTAGCTCGACAACATCGACGGCCTTCTTGTCGTGCGCGAAGCGCACAATCTCGGCGGCCATTTCCGCGTCAGTAAGTAGTGGCTTCTCTTCGCTTGTATTCAAACCGACTTCCGATGGTAGAGGCCAAGCTCGGAAATCATCGTCGCGACTGCCAAGGGCGCAAGATCTGTGAGCTCCAATCCATTGGCGACACGCTCCCGCACCTCAGTTGAAGACACATTGAGTGGATCCATCTCAAGCCTTAGTGGCGTCACCGAACCTCCAAGCGAGCTGACGACATCCTCAACGCTCTCGTGCCCGTCAACCCCACCTCGCGGCACCCAGGCCACCTGGGCCAGTCCAACAACCACCTCCGGCTGCTTCCAGCTGGGAAGAGACAGGGCAGCATCCTCACCGAGGATGAGGATCAAGTCGTCATCGGGGTAGTCGGCCGCCACAGCGACAAGCGTGTCAGCGGTCCATGAAGGACCCTCTCGCTCGATCTCCACTCTCGAGACGGCAACTCCCTCAATCCGGTCAAAGGCCGCCTCACAGAGCCCGAAACGGGTCTCGGCCCCAGGATCGGCTTCAACTTCCTTATGTGGCGGGTCCTTGGCCGGAATCACAAGCAGCTGCTCCAACTCAAGCTGACCGATCGCGGCAGCTGCGAGAGCTAGGTGTCCGTTGTGCGGTGGATTAAAGGTTCCACCGAGAATTCCGATCCGAGCCAAGAGTGTCAGCTACTCGCGGATCTGCCCGTCACCCTCAGCGAGCCATGTGAATGTCGTGAGCTCGCGCAGCCCGATTGGGCCTCGCACATGGAGCTTCTGAGTTGAGATGCCAATCTCGGCCCCCATTCCGAATAGGGCACCGTCGGTGAAGCGAGTTGAAGCGTTGACGTAGATGCAAGCTGCGTCCAGACGGGACTGGAACTCGCGGGCCGCATCACGATCATTGGTAACGATCGCCTCAGAGTGCCCGGAGCCGTACCGGTCAATGTGCTCAATTGCTGCATCGAGCGAATCGACCACCCCAACTGCGATCACTAGAGCTAGGAATTCGTCAGCGAAGTCAGCCTCAGTTGCTGGCACGGTGGAAACACCAGAGCCAGCCAACGCAGCCGCCTTGCCATCACAGCGAAGCTCAACACCTTCATCGGCTAGTGCCCGAAGCACTTGCGGAATGAACTCAGCTGCCACCGACTCGTGGACAAGCAGTGTTTCGGCCGCATTACAAACGCCCGGCCGATGCACCTTGGCATTGACGGCGATCCGCTTAGCCATCTCAAGATCAGCAGAGGCATCTACATAGACGTGGCAGTTGCCTGCGGCAGCGTAAATAACTGGGACAGTCGCGACGGCCTCAAGCGCCTTCTTCAGGCCCTCGCCACCGCGGGGAATGATCAGGTCAACAAGTCCGTCAGCTGTTCCAAGCGCCTCAAGTTCGTCACGGTGCCCACCACCGATGATCGTCACCGCTGCGCGGGGTAAGCCTGCCTCTTCGACAGCGTCAGCTGCGATCTGACCGAGCACGGCGTTGCTGTGAGCAGCGGACGATGAGCCTCGCAAGACTGCCGCATTACCCGATCGTAGGCAGAGAACTGCGGAGTCGATTGTCACATTCGGACGGGCCTCATAGACAACAGCAACGACACCTAGCGGGCGGCGAACCTTTCGCAGCTCAATTCCGTTGTCGAGCCGATGGCCTTCTATCTCCTCATCAATCGGATCCTCAAGCCGAGCTACAGCTCTCGCACCGTCGGCGATCCCTTCGACTCGCTCCGGGGTCAAAGTGAGACGGTCGATAAGCGCCGAATCAAGCCC
>CALJKH010000192.1 GCA_937973575.1 uncultured Solirubrobacterales bacterium
CGGGCTAGTGCTGCTGATCGTCGGTTTCCTAACCGGCGGTTCGACCGGAATGGCAATCCTGATCGTTGGGCTTGTACTGGGCTCGCTCGCTGGATTCGAACAGGCCTTCCGGGAACACCGCAGTGGCTACAAGTCCCACACTGCGGTGCTTGCGGCACTGCCCGCTGCAGTCACCGTCGGAGTCTTGGCGCTGCTCGGCGTGAACAACAATCTGATCCCATTCATCGCGATTGCGGTGGGAGTTGCTTGCTGGATGCCAATCCGCGCCGAGTGGCTGCGGCGAACTGGTGGCGGCAAGTAGCGATTCGAGATGGCGCCTAGTGGCGCCGTTGGCTAGGCAGCCTTAAGGGAAGGCTCTGAGCGAAGGCGCTCAGCCAACTCAACACGCTGGCGCTCAGTGAGAGTTCCAACTGTGCGAGTTTCGGAGATCCGACTCTTCGCGAGGAAGCGGCGGCAACGGGTCACACCCCAGCGACGCTGGCAGGAGAGAAGGTCGGCGACAGTCATGCTCTCAACCTCCCAGGTGTTGTCGAGAAGTACTTGAGCTACTTGAGCTTCACCTGAAGCGATGTTGCGCTTGAGGGCTGCACGGGCGAGGCGGACGCGGTTCGCACGGGCCAGAGCTACGAGGTGCTGCGGCTCTGCTGCTGCCCTGCTGGCTTTGCTTGAAGTGGCGCTCATCTTCGTTCTTCCTCCAGTGTCGGTTGCGGCTTCGACCACCTCCGGGGCGTGGGGTGTCGAGAGCCCAAGGCGACGGGGGTCGCCCTGAAATTAGTCTGCATTTTTGTCACCGGTCGAGCTACATGCGGGGGCCAGTGATGAGGTCTAGGAACCTATGGCCACACTAGGGAGATGACAACCCCCGCGACCGCGAAATGTCTGCTCGCAGCGACTATTTCTTGTTTGCAAATCCGCCTAGGCGGATGGCAATGGGCCGTGTTCGGCCTCAAAGGACTTCTTCACGGAAGCGAACGCCTCAAGAGCACGATTAAGTGACACTGCGTCATGCGTAGCCATAACACTCGTTCGAAGTAATGCGCCACCTGGGGGAACAGCTGGGTGGATTGCAACGTTCACAAACACGCCAGCGTCATAGAGGGCCTTCCAGAGGAGAACTGCCTTCCAATCGTCCTCAACAAGCACTGGAACAACTGGTGTGACGAAGCCACCCTCGCTTTTAATCACATGGAAGCCAAGGTCACTGAGGCCGTCGGAGAGAGTGCGCGCGTTAGCTAGAAGACGGGCGAACAGCTCACGCCCTTCGTCTGAGTCAATTACCTCAAGAGCTGCCTTTGTCGCACCCACTGCGGCCGGTACGCCCGACGCAGTGAAGATGTAAGAGCGGCTTGTGACTCGGAGGTAGTCAATGACCTCAGCTGAGCCGGCAATAAACCCGCCGCATGACGCAAACGACTTGGAGAAAGTGCCCATCCGAATGTCGACTTGGTCCTCAATTCCGAACATCTCGCAAGCTCCACGGCCGTTCGCCCCAAGGACGCCAACGCTGTGTGCTTCGTCAACCATGAAGCGAGCCCCGTGGGCCTTCGCAAGCTTTGCGATCTCGGGAAGTGGGCCAACATCGCCCTCCATTGAGTAGAGGCCTTCAGCTACGACCAACACGCCGCCTCCATCGTTTGCGGCGCGGTCAAGCTGCCGTTCGAGCTTGTCCACTTGGTTGTGGCGGAAAGGGCGCAGCTTGGCTTTGCTGAGGATGATCCCGTCAAGAATTGAAGCGTGGGCAGCGGAGTCAACGACAACGGTGTCCTTAACGTCCAAGATCGTGCCCAATACGCCCATGTTCGCCTGGTGGCCAGTGGTGAAGACGATCGCGTCCTCTGTGCCCATCCAGCGGGCAAGGTGCTCCTCAAGCTCAACATGCAGCGGAGTCGTTCCGTTCAGTAACCGCGAACCCGTCAGGCCCGTGCCGTACTCGTCAAGTGCCTTGCGGGCGCCTTCGATAACTCGAGGATCACCGGTCAAGCCGAGGTAGTTGTTGGAGCCAAGCATGACTCGCTCGGCGCCTTCCATCTCAACGATTGGGGCTGCTGGGGACTCAACCAGCCGGAAGTAAGGGAGGAGGTCAGCCTCTCGGGCAGCGCGGAGTTGCTCCTCGCGCTCGTGGCCTCGGACTTTTGAGAAAAGGTCGACTGGTGTCGGCATAGGGGTCTAGGGTGCCTCCCGTGTCGGTCGTAATAACACCAGCCCGGACCAATCGGGAGATGAAGGAGTTCATTGAGTTCCCCTTCGATCTCTATCGTAACGAGCCGCTCTGGGTCCCACCGCTTCGGTTCGAACGCAAACAGGTCCTAAGCCGCAAGAAGAACCCGTTCTTCAACCACGCTGAGATCGAGTACTTCGTAGCTAAGCGTGAGGGGCGAGTCGTTGGTCGCATCAGCGCCCACATCGACCACAAGTTCAACGAGTTCCAGAACAACCGCTGGGGGCTATTCGGCTTCTACGAGTGTGAAGACGACCAAGAGGCGTCGGATGCCCTGATCAACGCTGCGCGGGAATGGCTGAAAGAGCGCGGCTGTGACCGGGCGACAGGCCCAATGAGCTTCACCACCAACGAGGAGTGCGGAGTTCTCGTCACAGGTTTTGACCTCGCGCCTTCGATCCTCACCGATTGGACGATGCCGTACTACCCAGCCCTTCTTGAGGGATCCGGCCTGCGCAAGGTGATTGACCTCAACATGTGGAGCCTCCACGTGAAGGACAGGAGCGCGGTGCACCCATCGATCTTCCAAGTTGCTGACGAGGTTGAGTCAAAGCACGGGATAACAGTGCGCCCAATGAACCCTCGCAACCTGAAGGTTGAAATACCAGCATTCGTCGAGCTCTACAACGAGGCTTGGAAGCGTAACTGGGCGTTCGTTCCAATCGAAATGGACCAGGCCCAGCACATGGCAAAGAACTTGAAGCCAGTGCTTGACAAAAACTGGGCCTACATCGCGGAGAAGGACGGAGAGATCGTTGGAGCCTCCCTAACCCTTCCTGACTGGAACCAGGTGTTCGTCAAGCTCAACGGTCGCCTGCTGCCATTCGGCTGGGCAAAGGCCCTCTGGAACAAGCGCAAGATTGACCGCGTCCGAGTCTTCGCCCTAGGCGTCCGCAAGGAGTACCAGCACGCTGGTGTCGCAGCCAAGATGTACGCGCTTCACTACGACGCTGCAGCTCGCACACCGCAGGCAGAGGGCGAGACGGGCTGGATCCTTGAGACGAACATTCCGATGAACAAGGCAATGGAAGGCATGGGCGGCGAGATCACCCGTACCTACCGCGTTTACGAGACTCTCATCGATCCGGACGCAGTGCCTGAGAATCCTCAGCCATTCGGCGCTTGATTCTCCGTTAGGCGCCCACGCGGGGTGTGGCTCGCTCGCCTCTAACGACCTCAAGGCTCGCTCGTCCTCACCCCGCGTAGGCACCTGTGGGTGAATGAGGGGGCTAGGGGATAGGTCGTAGCGAGCCTTGCGGAGCGAAGCGAGCGCGGTGCGAGCGAGGCCTATCCTGTAGCGCCCGCTCCTGCATTACGACGACCGGGCGGGCGGGCATGATCCGCGTTGATGAGTAACGAAGGCCTTGGAGATGACGAGCTGCACGAGGGGGAACTCGTTGGTGAGTTCGCTACCCGTCGTGAGGTCGTAGTCCAGCGTGTTCAGGCACTTGTTCCTGTTGCGAAGACTGCAGCCGTGGCCACAGTTGGTGTGGCAGCAGGTGCACTTACAGCCGCGGCTGTCGTGAAGGCAGCTCAGAGCCAGCAGAAGCGCCTGCCTAAGCGCAAGAAGGACGAGACACAGTCGCTAGTCGTTGAGTCGACGACAGCGATCCTCGTCGAGCTGCACCAGCTTCGTCGCGCTGCTTAAGCGCCTTCGCCGGCGAGGAACTCGTTGGTGTAAACGACCTCTGGCGCAATAGCCCCACGCAGCTGGCCTGACTTGGCCATCACTGCGATCAGTGCGTTCCACTGCGCAGGTGACTGCCAGCCCCAGGGGTGGTCCTTGCTGGCGGGATTGAGCTTGACTGCCGAGCTTCCCGACTTGATCTTGTTGGCATCAAGTTTCTTCGGGCGCTTGGCGCCAAGTCGCCCACCAGCTGCGACCCATTCATTCCAACCAGCCACATAACCGGCAGTCGTGGAGCAGGCGCGCCCGGTGGCCTGGAGGAAGCGGCGCAGGAGGCCGCCCTTGGCGTCAACCGAATCGCGCGTCGCAGCTAGAACAGCAGGGGACTGGGGTGAGCCTGTGATCGCCTGCAGGTGCCGCTTGTGGAGCGCGGCTGTCTTCTTTGTGACCTTCTTGGGGTCAAGTGCGCCCCAAGTGAGTGGGACATTCACGAGTGAGGCAACGGAGAGGAACGGTGAGCCGCCATCGCGTTGCTCAACGAGGCTCAAGGGCGTCATCACTGCCAGCAGTGCGGTGCCGCTCGTGAGTTGGCCTGTTGGGGCTGCTGCATCTGGAAGAGCATTGAGTGTCACAGCGAGCCCTGCCTGCGCGTAAGCGCCTGTGGCATGTGCGGCGTGGATGCAGACAGTCGCGGGAGTCTCAGGGGCATGGACGGCGACTGTGACTTGCTCCTGATTTGAGGAGGTGGTGACTTCCGTCTTCTCGCCGCAGCCTGCAGCCGCAAGGCAGAGTCCGACAGCAGCGATTGGGAGCAGTTTCCTCACGGCTCTGATTCTCGCAGGCCGGCCGTCGGTAACCCGCGGGATGGGCGCTAGCGGGCGTGCTTAGGGTCTGAGCCTGGGCGGGCGAGGGCCTCAACAAACTCGCCCAACTGGTTGGCCGTCCAACACTCAAAGGTGTTGCAGTACTCGCCATAGGCCTCAATAACTGAGTCGCCGTAGTTCCAGTAGAGCTTTGGCTCAGGGTTCAGCCAGAAGGTGCGCCCGGCCTTGGCAGCAATCTGGGCGAACAGGTCCTCGCGGGCTGGGCGGCCATTGGTACGGGCATCACCCAGCACGATCACCGTGGCGCGGGGGTGGAGTTCGGATTCAATCTGCTGGAGGAACTCCTTCCAGACACGGCCGTAGTCGGTGTAGCCGCTGACATCAGCAACGCCTGCGTCTGTGGCGATCGCCTTGCTGACCTTCTTGAAGTCGCGCTCCTTGTCAAAGAGCTCCGTGACTTCGCTGATCCGCTCAATGAAAACGAACGAGCGCATCTTTCTGAACGAGTCGTGCAGAGCGTGGAGAACGGAGAGGAAGAAGATCGACGATGAGGTAACCGAAGTGGAGACATCGCAGAGAACAAAGATTTCAGGGCGCTTAGGCCGCTTTGGACGCTGGTGAAGAACTACGGGGACGCCGCCAGTCTGGAGTGAGGCCCGCACAGTCTTCCGGACATCAATCGCGTTGCTGCGGCGCTGACCCTTAAGTAGCTGGCCGTTGGTTGCAAGCTTCCTGCGCAGTTGTGCCACAACCTTGTGGATCTCGGCGAGGTCCTGAGCTGGGCCAGTCGGAAGGCCACGTTCCAAGTCGCCAAGCGGGCGTGATGGGGGAAGGGTCTGTGTCCGCTCGATCATCTGGCGCTCCAGCTCGCGGCGAACCTCCTTCTCAAACATCCGCAGGCGGTCTGAGGGAATGCCCTGAGCGCGGTGGTCACCCTCAGGAAGGTCCGGCTGCGGCTCGCTGCGCAAGCCAAGCTGGCGGCGGATGCGCTGAACATCAACACCGACAACTCCGCTGCCGCCCTGTGTTTGTCCGAACGCTGCAACTGCAAGGCGTGCCATGTCGCGCACTGCCCCCTCTGGACCTTCACGGAGGCCCTTGGCGATCTGTTGCTTTAAGTCCTCAATGTCAATGCGGTCAGCGCCTTCCTCGCCTGGCTGACCTGCCGCGATCTGTTCACCTTGCTCAAGAGCTGCGCCTTCGGCGGCGCGAAAGAAGAACCGCTCAAAGACTGCGTCGAATAGCCGCATGTCCTCGGGGCTCTTGGCAAGCGTTGCTGACAACGCGCCGTGCATTGCATCACGGTCAGCCCAATCAACATGGCCAATCGCAGCTGTTGCGTCCAGCATCTCCGCTGTTCCTGCTGCGACCCCTTCAGCTCTTAGCTCGCGAGTGAACGCGAGCAGATTCCCGTCGAACCCCGAACCTGGGGCGGTGTTAGTCGCTGCTCGCGGCATTAGCGTCCGCCAGCTTCACGCCGATGCGCTCGGCGACTGTGTCGAGGTCGCTGCGGTGCTTGACGATCACGCTCATCGTCTCGCGGAAGACCTTGGCGTCAATGTCATTGGCGCCAAGTAGAAGCAAGGCACGTGCCCAGTCAATCGACTCCGCGATCGACGGCGGCTTCTTCAAGTCAAGGTCGCGAATCTCACCAACAAGCTCGATCAGCTTCTGGGCAACAGTCTCGGGCAGACCAGGAGTCTTGAGGCGGATGATCTCCAGCTCATGGCTTGCCTCCGGGTAGTCAATCCAGAGGTAGAGGCAGCGGCGCTTAAGTGCCTCAGTCAGCTCACGCGAGTTGTTACTGGTCAGCAGAACGATTGGCATTGACTTTGCCGTCAGAGTCCCAAGCTCCGGCACTGACACCTGGAAGTCGGACAGGATCTCAAGCAGCATCGCTTCAAACTCTTGGTCTGTCTTGTCGATCTCGTCGATCAGCAGGACAACTGGTTCCTCAGTTGTGATTGCCTCAAGCAGCGGGCGCTCCAGCAGGAACTCTTCACCAAAGATGTCGTCGTGGACGTCAGTCCAAGCAGTGTCGTCGCTCTCGGCCTGAATACGCAGCAGCTGCTTGCGGTAGTTCCACTCGTAGAGGGCCTTTGCCTCGTCAAGCCCTTCGTAGCACTGGAGGCGAATCAGGTTGCGGCCGAGGACTCGCGAGAGTGCCTTTGCCAGCTCTGTCTTACCAACGCCTGCTGGGCCCTCAACAAGTACGGGCTTGCCAAGCTCAAGCGCCAGCCAAGCTACGAGCGCTGTCTGGGTGTCAGCGAGGTAGCCGTCGGCGACGAGGCCGTCAGCGAGTTCCGATGCGTTACTTGGGGCGGTTGCCACTGTTTTAAGTATGACGGGAAAGGAGCCTGCCTTGCCCGGCGACCCTGCAACGGTTGGCTAGTCGCTCTTCTTGCGACGCGTTCGCTTACGCGCTCGGGGTGACTCGTCCAGTGGGATCGAGAGCTGCTCTTCTGTTGGCTCAGGCCGGTCTTCGCGTGGCTCGGGCTCACGGGTGGGAGCTGGGATCGTCGGCTTAGCGAGATGCCCGTCAATCGTGAACTGGCGCTCAATTGGGGGCTCTGGAATGTGGGCTGCGCGCATCCGCAGGCCAATCCCGAGCAATAGGGCGGAAGCTGCCATCGAGACCATTACTCCCCAATCAACCTTTGGGTCAAAGCCGCCGTCACGCGGTGGGTAGAGAACGATGCGCCAGGTCAAGAGGCCGAGGCACCATGCGCCTGCCAAAGCGACGATTGAGCCGTCGCCACCTGGAAGGTGAAATGCGCGCTCCTCGCCACGGGCGAACAGCATCCACAGGACGGCCATTGCCACAAGGACAATTGAGCCCTCAAGGAATGTGAAGCAGCCAAAGCCGGTGACGGTGCTGCTTGTCTTGGCACCCGATATTGGGTCTGGTCCGGTGAGTCGGAACCACGGCAGGGCCAAAGAAAGAATCAGGGCAATCGCGGCTGCTGCTGCGACCTTCTGTTGGGTGTCTAACTGTCGCCAGGCCTCAACGATCCTGCGAGCACCACGGCCGAGAGAAGCGGCGAACCGTTCAGTGAAGGTGGGGGACCCGTTTGCGTTAGGCACGCTGTGCGGCGCGCAACGACTTCAGGAGCAGCTTTGCGTCGGCGTCGCTTACTTCACGGATCTGGCCTTGGAAGGCGAGCTTCCAATGGTCTGCTGGCCACTTCTGGATGTGCTCCATCTTGTCCTTGAGCTTTTCAGCTGGGACGTTCTGCTCAGACTCGAGAACTACCTCTGGCTCGGTAGGGAAGCGCCACGGGTACTCGTCCGGGTTGCCGGGCTTGCCAGGCCAGATCTTCTCGCGGTCCTCGTACATGTCACCGGTGACGATGATTGAGCCACCGAAGGTCATTTCCTTAGTCAGGTAGAGAACGATCCTGTCGCCAGTTTCGATTCGCTCCGCGCGCTTGCGATTGCGCTGCTTGAGGCCAATTACGCTGAAGCCAGTGTCGCGAGTGGCCTCGTGGTTATCCGGTGAAGAGGTAAGAACCCAGGTTGTTGCTTTAGGCATGCCCCGAGTCTACGACGCGGGGTCTCCGTCACCGTTTTGGCTGGCGTCGGCATCGCGCGCGAGGTACCAATCGATCAGGGCACGCAGTGCCAGCAATGCCTCACGGCTTGAGCCTTCAAGGCGGTCCCGAAGCTCGGGTGGGACTGTCTCCCGCAGGAGCTTGATGAAGTCTGCGATAGCTCCAAAGTCAGCGCTATTCCATGCGTCCTCAGGGCGAATGCCGGGGCGCACGATTCCGCTGGCTGCCTC
>CALJKH010000193.1 GCA_937973575.1 uncultured Solirubrobacterales bacterium
CTCTCGACTCGGTGGTCTCAACCCTTGAGGATGGCCATCGAGCCTATTGGAGGGCAATGGCGGGAACTTTCAAGGAAGACGTCCCGGGCTCGTCAAACAAGTGGGCTCGTATCGGCACTGCTGTCTACTCTGGGCCGCAGCCGTCCGAGTCCATCCATGACAAGAAGGACTGGAGTCAGACCAAGGCCTATGAGAAAAGCGACATTGTCCGGTCGCGCGACGGCAACTGGTACGTAGCGAAAGAGTCCATTAATCCATCAAGCGATCCTCCGTCCCCATCGAGCGCAGCTTGGGAACTCCGGACAAAAGCAAGCTCGGTCGTTTGGGATCCAGAGCAGAATTCTTATCCGGCCGGCTCAGTAGTCGAGAGGATCGTCGATAACAACGCGCTCTGTCATAGTGCCTCCCGCCCGGGGTCAATCCGCCCCCTATCTGAGATGGGGAAGGACCTAAAGGACGCCGCGAAGAAGGATTCCACCAACATTGATGAGCTTGGGAGCTTCTTCCCGAAGGTCACCCTGATTATCCCCTCGCGGTGCCGGATCGACGCGGGGATGAAATGCTCGGATGGCTCGGTAGGAGGACCCACTACGCTCGCGAAGTTCCTGAAGGACTCCGTTCTGACTGGGTTGGTAGACAAGGCCCCCTTCAAACAAGATGGTTTCGCTCTGGTCGCATGGGATCGGCCTGCTGCAGGAACCTCCACGCCAGGTGGGGCGTTGGTGCTCTCGGACCTCACCTCAACAGGTCGCTCGAATAAAACGCCTTACGACATCCTGAGCCTGACTCGAACGATCGAAGATCGGTTCGGACTGGCAGGAGGAGCAGGCATGCCCCCGTACCTCGGTATTTCAGATAAGTCAACGCCTCTTGGGCTTGATGTATTTCCCCGCCGCTAAACAAAACTTCAACACCAAACCACTAGGAGAAAACATGGCCATTTCAGATCGACTTCCAAACTCAGTTAAGAGCCGCATGCCTGCGCAGAAGGCTGAGGATCAGGCAGCTGAGGCTGCTGCAACGCCACAGGTACCGCTGACGGAGCTCCGGAAGCGCCGTGATGCGCTCGCCCAGCAGTTCGGCGAGATGCAGTACGACTTGGGCGGCATCGTCTACGAGATGGCTCGCCGTGACCATTACCGGATGGATGTGGTCACCTCAAAGGCGGCAGATCTTCAGCGGGTTGACGCTGAACTGGGTGAAGCCGAGCGTCTATTGAGGCTTGAGGATGCAGCTGCAGCAGGTAACTGCCGCTTCTGTGGCTCACTTCATGCGGGCGGAGCAACCTACTGCTGGCAGTGTGGCGAAAGGCTTCTCATAGCTTCAACGCCTGAGGTGTCAAACCCAGCCGTTCCGGGTGAATTCCCCACAAACGGGACAACACCCGGGTTTAGCTGACTTTCAGCTTTTCACCACCCGGTCACCGGCGGTTCACACGGTGAGGCAGCCATAGCTTGAAACTCCTTGATAGATGCCATCAATGTCATCTATCAACTACATCAAGGAGCTAAAGAAAGTGCGTCTTCCGAAGCGAATCGCCGCAGTCGGAACAGCAGGCCTTATCGTCGGTGCATTCGCCGGCGCCCCTGCTGCCCCAGCTGCCCAGAATTACGCCCCGCAGTGCGATGCAACTGCGAAGTTCACCCTGCAAGGACTGAAGGTTGCTTACAACATTGTTTGCACCGACTACACCGACGTCAGCACCGTTACGACGGCTGGCGACAGCAACCAGGGTACTTGGAGTGCAAAGTCCTACAACGAGGGCGACTACGTCAAGTACAGCAACAAGTGGTACCGCGCTGCAATCGCCGCGACTTCGGCCGACGAGCCTACAAAGCCGCGGACGGAAGACGGCGAGCTCATCAATGTTTGGACTGAGCAGACCGCCGATGTAGCAGCCGCATGGTCAGCAACGTCGACTGGTGCTACGACAACAGCTGGTTCGTTCCCATCAGGGTACGTCGTCACCAACAAGGTCAGCGATGTAGTTCATTACTTCAAGGCCAACGCAGACGCCACCGCAACTGACGTCCCTGGCAGCTCATCGAAGTGGGACGACCTCGGAGCCTACGCTGCAACATGGAGCGCAGGGTCATACGCAAGCGGTTCGATCGTCTTCAAGGACGACAAGTTCTGGAAGGCAACATCAGCTGCAGTAGCAGGCGATGTTCCAGGCACGGCTTCGAACTGGCAGGACAAGGGTGCGCAGATCAGCAGCCCAACCCTTCCGCTTCCTTACACTGGCCCTCAGCCAGGAGGCAGCAAGACTCTCACCGTCAAGTACCCAGCCCTCGTTTCGGGCTACTCAGTCATCGTTCTCAACAACGGTGTTGATGGGTTTGACACAGAGCCAGCAATCCTCAAGGCTGACAAGACAGGCCCGGCACCAAACCAGACTCAGTTCTGCAACGGTGACCACCCAGGCGCCGGCGTAAGCTGCAGCCTCCAGAGCCCGGTCAACCTCTACGGTCAGCTCAACTCAGACAGCAGCTACACGCAGCTGACTGGTAAGACGATCGCAATCAAGAACGCTGACAACACGTACAGCGATCTGAAGAGCACCAACCTCTACGGCGACAACAGCCTCACAGGTTCACCAGTTAAGACTTCGGCTTCAACCGACTTCTTCAACTTGGGTGCTCTCGGTAACACGACCAATGCCGGCAAGATGATCATGCCTGCTCTGTCCGGAAGCAACATCACCGGCGAGCTTGAGATCAGCGACAGCCCTTGCACCTGGGGTGGAAGCCTCCAGATGGTTGCTATCACCGCAGACCCAGAGGGTCAGATGAACACCCCAATCTCGTTTGAGATTCCGAAGAGCAAGTACTTCCGCATCATCAAGCTCAAGGACGGCTCACGTGAGACGCAGGAGATCCCTGCAGGCTGCACGTTCAACTACAGCTCAACGAGCGAGAAGGTCTACTCATACGACAACGACCTCAAGATTGTTGCGCTCGCACGTCCAGCAAAGGGCTCCGCAACCCGGATCCTCGCTGTCGAGTAGCAAACGGAACTGAGAAAAGGGGAGTCGCCTAGGCGGCTCCCCTCACTCGGAACTCCTGCGCCCTGCTTCCTCGGGCGCAGCACCGGATGACCGTCGGGGGACGGCACCGGATCTCCCACCGGCCTCGGTTCTAACGAACCGGGGCTGGTTCTTTTATGAGGTCTTCGACCCCGGCTTGGTTCCGAACACCGAATCCCAGAACGGGGCGCTGACACCAAAGCCGGTGCTGTGGTCTTGGAAGTGGTGGCGCATGTGGAGCTCACGCAGCTTCCGCCCAAGCGCTGTCCGGGGCCGGTGGTGGTGCACGTGGTAGTGGAGCATGTCGTAGAAGAGGTATCCCGAAAGGAAGCCGCCGCCAAACACAAGCCATGCGCCTTCTGGCAACACTGCCGAGAACAGCAAGAGGAAGAGGCTGGCAAGGGGGATGCTGGCCGCTGGGGGCATGACTAGGCGCAGAGGGTCGTTTGGATGGTCGTGATGAACGCCGTGGATCATGAAGTGGAAGCGGTGCGCCCACTCGTTATCAGCGTCAAAGTGGAAAACGAGCCTGTGGAGCCAGTACTCGGTGAACGTCCAAAAGAGCCAGCCTCCCGGGTACCAAAGCAGTGCTGATGGGCCGACCTCAATCGAGCCAGTAACGACCAGTGCCGAGATTGTCGGGACGAAGATGATCGGGACAACCGCAGGGTGGACTCGAGAGACCCTGTCCATCAAGTCAGACTTGAACATCCGCGGTGATGCCTTGAGGAGTTCGCTGCGCGACTGAGGCTCTGTGCTGGTTGCGTCACCCATTCGAATGCCAAGCCTACCGCCAGTAGTCCGTTTCAGCCAATAGATTCCCAGCGGTGAAAGCGCTTGTTACCGGCGGAGCCGGCTTCGTCGGATCTAACCTTGTTGACGCCCTCGTTGAGGAGGGACATGAGGTAACAGTTCTGGACGACCTTTCAACTGGCCGCGAAGTGAACTTGGAGCAGGCTGTTGCCGCTGGCGCCAGGTTCGTTAATTGTGATGTAGCTAATGCTGCGCAGGTTGCAGGCCTGTTTGAGGAGGTCCAGCCCGACCTTGTCTTCCACCTAGCAGCGCAGGCGCAGGTGAATGACTCAGTGTCTGACCCAGCGAGGGACGCGAAGGTCAATGTGCTCGGGACGATCTCAGTCCTCGAGGGAGCCGTCAAGGCTGGGACTGAGCGCCTTGTCTATGTCTCGACAGGTGGAGCGATGTATGGCGAGTCGGGGATTTATCCGACCCCTGAGACTGCACCGATCCACCCTGAAAGCCCCTATGGGGCGAGCAAGTTTGCAGCTGAGTCGTACGTCTACATGTACGGCCATCTGCACGATATTTCCACCTACACCCTGAGGCTTGCCAATGTCTACGGGCCACGCCAAATCCCGCATGCTGAAGGTGGGGTTGTCGCGATCTTCTGCGAACGGGCGCTGGCAGGGCAAGGCGCAGTCATCAACGGTGATGGGGAGCAGACCCGTGACTTTGTCGAGGTGTCGGATGTAGTGCGGGCATTGCTCGCTGCGGCTGCGTCGAGAGAATCAGGCGCCTGCAACATTGGGACGGGGCTTGAGACCAGCATTAACGAGCTTGTTGGAGCGATTGGTGGCCTTGTGGCCCATGATCTTGAGGTCACTTACGCACCAGCCCGTGATGGGGAGGTACGCAGGTCTGTGCTTGATCCAAGCCTCGCCCTGGAGACCTTTAGCTGGAAGGCAGAGGTTGGCCTCGAGCAGGGCCTTCGCCGCACTCTTGACCACTTCGCTTAGCGGCCTCGTAAACGTTCGCTGTTAGCGGGGCAAGCGCTGTGGCGCTAGCCGCCCCCGGCGCTAGAGTCACACCTCAGTGTCCTCGCCGTCCCTTTACCGCCGCCACCGCCCGCGCACGTTCGACGATGTAGTCGGGCAGGAACCCGTCGTGCGGACGCTACGCAACGCAATTGAGCGCGATTCTGTTCACCATGCGTACCTGTTTGTCGGGTCGCGGGGCACCGGCAAGACGAGTATGGCCAAGATCCTTGCTGCGGCTCTGAACTGTGTCAACGGGCCAACGACAACACCCTGCGGCACCTGCGCAGCCTGTGAGGCAATCGCCGCTGGCACCTCACTCGATGTCGTTGAGATGGACGCAGCCTCAAACAACAGCGTTGACGACATCCGTGACCTTCGCGACAGCGTCGCACTCGCCCCAATGACCGGGAGTCACAAGGTCTACATCCTGGATGAGGCACACATGCTCTCCTCCCAAGCTTGGAATGCGTTCCTTAAAACTCTTGAGGAGCCACCCTCCAACACGGTCTTTGTCCTTGCGACAACTGAAGCTCACAAGATCCTTCCGACAGTGGCTGACCGTTGCCACAGGTTCGACTTCCAGCGGCCTACCTCAGTTGAGGTCGAGGAAGTCGTCACGCGAGTCGCTGCGACGGAGGGCATTGACGCACCGCCTGAGGTCTTGAGGACTGTTGCCCGCTCAGCTGACGGATCCTTCCGTGACGCTCTTGGAACGCTTGAACAGCTTGTTACCTACGCGGGCGCTGACGGGTCAATCTCTGCCGATGACGCCCTTGCTGTGCTGGGTGTCGTCGACACTGAGGAGAGGTTCCGCGCGGTTGACGCAATCGTCGCCGGGGATCCAGCTGAGGCAGTCAGAGTAGCTGCCGACATTGCCTCCTCAGGTCGTGACCTACGCAGGTTCCTTGACGACCTAGAGACACATGGGCGCACTCTGCTTCTTGTTGACCTAGCAGGCTCAGTCCCACCAGAGTTGAGCATGGGGGAGGACGGTGACGAGCGACTCTCCGCGCAGGCGAAGGCCCTCGGTCGTGGTGGGATTATCCAGTTCCTTGACCTGATCTCCGAAGCTTTCTCCGCTATCCGTGATGGGTCTGACGCACGCCTCAGGCTAGAGCTGCTGCTGGTAAAGGCCGCCTCCGGCGGAGCACCAGTTCCGGTAGCCAGAGCAGCTGCTCCAACTCAAGCGGCTAAGCCAAGTCCGACCCCTTCCGCGCCGGCTCCACCAACAGCTGCCCCGGTGGCGACCCCAGCCGCACCTGAGGCCAAGGCGCCTACGCCTACCCCTGTTGCGTCAGCTGGTGGTGCGGCAGCGGCACTTAGCGCCGTGCCTGAGCCAACGCCCGAGGCAGAGGCGGCACCTGCGCCACAAGTAGAGGCTGGCCCGCTCCTTCCGTTTGAGGACCTTGCTGCCGCTTGGCCAGCGGTCATCAACCATGTCAGCGGGGAGAGTGCAGTTCTTGGAGCGATCCTCGCCCAAGCTGCACCAGTTGCCTTGAATGACACCCAGCTCCTGATCGCTTTCCCTCACTCGGCTGAGTTCCACCGCCGTAAAGCCCAGGACCCGCGCCACAAGCAGGCAGTCTCCGGAGCCTTCCTGACGATTACTGGCTGCCGACTTGAGATTGAGTACGAGCTGTCCACAAGCGTTGAGATCCCGGAAGCGCCGGGTGAGCAGCCGCTCAGCACTGACGAGGTCGCCGATATTCTCGTCAACGAGTTCGGAGGCGTTGAGGTTGACTCGTCGCAGCCTCATCCCGACGGCAATTCAGGCCCGGAAGCCTGAGCCCTAAGAGGCGACAATGTACGCGCCTCCAATTCAGCGCCTGATCACTGAGCTTTCGCGCCTTCCCGGTGTGGGCGGACGGACAGCGACAAGGCTCGCGTTCCACATTCTTCGAGCTCCACCTGAGCAGGCAGCCGCATTAGCCACAGCAATCGTTGAGGTCCGTGAGCGCATCGGCGAGTGTGAGACTTGCTTTGACCTTGCCGAAGGGCCACAGTGCCCGATCTGCCAGGACATGCGGCGTGACGAGGCAATCCTCTGCGTCGTGGAGCAGTCACAGGATGTGCACCCAATTGAGCGCACTGGCGAGTTCCGCGGCCGCTACCACGTGCTCGGCGGTGCCCTTTCGCCAATGGATGGTGTCTCTGAGGAGGACCTTCACATCGCCGAGCTGTTTAAGCGGGTGGAGGACAGTGAGGTGAGGGAGGTTGTCATTGCTACCAATCCGACGACGACTGGCGAGGCGACAGCTCTCCACATCGCAGGAGCTCTCAGGCGCATGGATCCAGAGATGATCATCACCCGGCCAGCTAGCGGATTGCCGGTTGGAGCAGACCTTGAATACGCAGACGAGTTGACACTCGGCCGCGCCATGACGGGCCGTCGTTCGATCGACACCTGATCCCAGCGTGAAGCTCTGCAGGCGTGGCGCTTCTCGGGTGCCCCGGACGGGTACCCTCCCTTCTAATGACTGACACCGTAGTCATGAAATTTGGTGGTAGCTCGGTCGCAGACGCCGAGCGGATCAAGGCTGCCGCACGCCGGATTGTCGCTAAGCGTGAGAACGGCGAGCGTGTGGTCGTCGTGCTCTCGGCCAGAGGGGACACGACCGACGAGCTGCTTGAGATGGCGGCAGAGGTCTCTGACACGCCCGATCCTCGTGAAATGGACATGTTGCTCTCGACCGGCGAGCGCATTAGCTGTGCTCTGGCGGCAATGGCGATCAGTGACCTTGGCCATGATGCGATCTCGCTGACTGGCTCCCAGGCGGGAATCGTCACCGACACTTCCCACACCCGCGCACGAATCGTTGACGTTCGAGCCGACAGGATCAAGGAAGCTCTTGAACAGGACCAGATTGTTCTCGTAGCTGGTTTCCAGGGTGTGTCAACCGACAAGGATGTGACGACTCTTGGCCGCGGTGGATCTGACACGACAGCTGTCGCTGTTGCCGCCGCGCTTGGCGCCGAGGTTTGCGAGATCTACACGGATGTACCGGGAGTGTTCAGCGCTGACCCGCGGATCGTTCCCGATGCTAAGAAGCTTGTGACCGTGTCCTTTGAGGAGATGCTTGAGATGGCATCCTCAGGGGCCAAGGTCCTGCAGTTGAGGTCTGTGGAGTACGCCCGAAACCATGGCGTGAAGATCCACTGCCGTTCATCGTTCGAAGAAGGCGAAGGCACTGTCGTCGTCACAGAGGAGGAAACAGTGGAGCACCCCCTGATCACAGCAGTTACCCATTCAACTGAGGAAGCTCGTGTGACACTCACAGGAGTGCCGGATTCCCCAGGTGTGGCAGGCGCGGTCTTTGGCGCTCTCGCAGAGGCTGGAGTGAACGTCGACATGATCATCCAGAACGAGCCACCCGAGGAAGACAAGGCAGCTGACATGAGCTTCACCGTTGCCCGCGAGGATCTGCGTGATGCACGCACAGCTCTTGACGCGGTCGTCGCCGAGCAAGGCATAGGCGGAGTTGCATGGGACGAGCAGATGGGCAAGGTGTCAGTTGTAGGCGCCGGCATGCGCTCGCACCCGGGCGTTGCAGCAACCGTCTTCCGCGTCCTTGGGGACGAGGGGATCAACATCGAGATGATCTCCACTTCACCGATCAAGATCTCCTGCGTCGTGAGCGCTGACAGGGTTGCTGATGCAGTTCGCGCACTCCACGCGGCCTTTGATCTCGGCGAGGGTTCCGTCAGCGAGGAAGCACCCCACGGAGCAGCACGTTGAGCCAGCCACGGATTGCAGTTGTTGGTGGATCTGGCGCCGTAGGGCGGACGATCCTTCGTCTGCTTAAGGAGCGTCAGTTCCCGGCAGCTTCCGTCAGCGCGCTTGCCAGCAGCAGGTCAGCTGGGGCAGAGGTTGAGGGAGTTGTAGTTGAGGACATCGAGCAGGCTGACCTTTCCCAGTTCGACCTTGCGCTGTTCAGCGCAGGATCGGGCGTCTCAGAGGAATGGGCACCAAAGTTCGTTGACGCCGGTGCTGTAGTCGTCGACAACAGCTCCTACTGGCGCATGGACCCTGAAGTGCCCCTGATCGTGTCCGAAGTAAACCCTGAGGCGATCGATAGCCACAAGGGCATAGTCGCCAATCCAAACTGCTCGACCATGCAGGCAATGGTTGTGCTGAAGCCTGTGCTGGACCGCTTTGGCCTTGATCGGGTGATCTTCTCCACCTACCAAGCTGTCTCAGGCACTGGTGTGAAGGCACTCGCTGAGCTTGAAAGCCAGTCACGCTCTGTCCTTGCTGGTGAGACTCCAGACGCAGCCGCCGTCTACCCACACCAGATTGCTTTCAATGTGATTCCACAGGTCGAGTCGTTCAAGGATGGCGACGACTACACAACTGAGGAGCGCAAGATGATGGCTGAGACCCGCAAGATCCTGGGTCTGCCAGATCTCAAGGTCACAGCGACCTGCGCACGCGTCCCAGTGATGAACGGGCACAGCGAGTCAGTGAACCTGCAGACGACTGAGGAAGCCACCCCAGACCAGCTGCGCGAGCTTCTCAGCGCTGCCCCTGGCGTTGTCG